>DDYQ01000202.1 GCA_002348005.1 Desulfobacteraceae bacterium UBA2230
ATGTTGGATATTGTTGTTTACGCCGATGCGGATGCGCCAGAACAGCCAATTCAGGAAGCCGCCCACCACCCGGCGTAAAACCGCCAGCAGGGCGAGCCCGGCCACGGCGAGGCCGAATGCGGGAAGGGGATCCTGCATGCCCAGAGCATCGAAAAGATATTTCATCAGCAGCGGTTCCAGAGCATCCAGAGCCGCAACCACCAGCGTCATGGCCAGGACTGCCACGATGCGTAAACGATAGGGCCCAAGGTACGGCAGGGTTTTGCGCACACGCGTGAAAGCAGATTCAGATCCGGTCAAAAGCACCTCCATGCAGTCTCATTGCTATTTGAGAGTGCATGGACAAGCAAATCACGCGCCAGATGTGTTTTCGCGGGTAACGGAGCTTCTGGATCTTAGAACGATGCCCCTTCAGTCAATCGAGATCGTTCAAACGCTTAACGATCACCGGCTGCCGCCATCACCTGCAGAACACCTTCCAGAACCGGACCCTTGAAGCGCAGGCGCACTGCCGCATCGAGCATGGCGGGCGTGATCCCAACCTCTGCGCGGGCCAGCCAGACCAGCGCAGCCATCGCCCAGTCCTGACCCTTGATCTTCCGGGACTTGAAATCCATCTCGATCACCGGCGCCGCGCACGGAGGCAGTCGTAGGCCGGCGGCGGACAAGACCAGCGCCTCGGGGGTGAGTTTGCCGAAGAGCGACTTGCGCCGCTGAACACCTTCATCCGACAGGGCAATCACTACCGAGGGATTTTGGATGCCGGTGTATCCGACCGGTGAAGCATCCAGAATCACTTCAGTGATCGAATGTCCCCGCATCACGGTGATCGGATAATCGTTTTTCTGCGATGTTTGGAGCCCGGCTGCAGCGCCGGCCAGGCACAATACTTCACCGGCGGTCAGAATGCGCTGGCCGGCACCGCCCAGCAGGATAACTTCCCGGCGGCCGGTGCGCGGAGCCGGAAGCGTGGCTTCGATGCGCAGGGGGGGCGGTGCCGGTTTTATCCGGGCGGCTTCCTCATAATAAGCCCGGCTGTATTCCTTGCGGGCGTTGCGGGTCATGTGTGAACCCAATGGTGGTTGTTGATCGAGTTCGGTCTGAATCGCCTGGGGCGTCAACTTGTTGTTTTTGGTGTAGCGGCCTGGGCATACGCCCCAGATGTCCAGCAGTGCAAAGCCTTCAAAGGAAAGCGCGGCGGCAATCCGGGAGGGTAAATCCCTGGCATAGCTGGAGAGCCGGTCGACATAGCCTGCGCCGGCCGCCCCGGCCACTTCGCAGATATCCAGCGGCTTTTCCAGGCGGTTGAGAAAGCCGGAGGCCACCTGGGCCTGCTCGGGAGTGGTGGCCGAAAACTGACCGCCGGTCATGCCGTAGTTAAAATTGTTCAAAACCAGCAAGGTGAGATCGATGTTCCGGCGGCAAGTGCTCAGAACATGCGCGCCACCGATGCCCAGGCCGCCGTCGCCCATGGTGACGATTACTTTCAGCTCCGGCCGGGCCATTTTGATTCCCGTGGCGTACGTCAAAGCCCGGCCATGCAACCCGTGAAAGGCATGCGTGTTGAAGAAGGTATCGAAGAGTCCGGAACAGCCGATATCCGAAACGATGACGATATCCCGCGCCGCCAGCTTCAAATGCTGCAGCGCCTGATCGACACCATGTAGAACGCGCTCATGGGCGCACCCTGGACAAAAGACCGGCGGGCGGGCCGTATTCAGCAGACTACCCATTTTGAATGACCTCCAGAATCTGCCCGGGATTTATCAATTCGCCGTTCATCTGACCGAGAAGGCGAACGGGTTTATCCGGCAGCAGGCGTTCGATTTCGCGAATATATTGTCCCAGGTTCATTTCAACGACCACAATCCGACGGTATTGCCCGGCCGCAGCGCGTATCATCTGCTCGGGGACCGGCCAGAGTGTTTTCAGCACCAGCAGTGCCGTGGGATTGCCTGCCTTGCAGGCAGTCTCAACCGCCGTTCGGGCCGCCCGGGCGGTAACCCCGTAAGCAATCACCAGTGTATCGGCGCCGCGCGGAGCCTCCAGGCTGCAATAGGTGAAGCGGTCCACATGGTGTTCGAGTTTGTGCCGCAGGCGATCCTGCATGCGTGCGATCATTGCCGGATCGCCGGTAATATAGCCATCCGGCCCGTGGGTGGACGAAGTCACGCGCATAAGCTGCCCGCCGCCGATGGGCATAAACCGAGGCGCCGAAGGCTCGACATCGAGTTCGTAAGGCAGTTGCTGACCATTGTCGGGCACAGCCGGCCGGCGGTCCACTGTCGGCGGCAGGTGTAACGCCTCGATGTCCAGGGTTTCGCGCGTCATGGCGATCTCTTTATTGGTCGCGATGAAAACAGGACAGCGATACACTTCGGCCAGGTTGAAGGCTTGGAAGGTCAGTTCGTAGCAATCGGCGACATCGGTTGGCGCCAGCACGATCACCGGCAACCCGCCGCTGTTGCCCCAGCGCAGGAACTGGATATCGCCGTCCGCCCCTTTGGTGGCCGACCCCGTGGAGGGTCCCAGCCGCTGCACGTCGACAATCACAATGGGGATCTGACTCCCGATGGCGAAAGAGATCTGCTCACTGTACAGGCTGATGCCGGGTCCGGAGGTTGCGGTCATCACCTTTAAGCCGGTCATCGCGGCCCCCAGGCAGAAGCCGATCGAGGCGATTTCATCTTCACCCTGCAGACAAACCCCGCCGGCAGGGGGCAACAGGGTCAGCATGGAGTTGAAAATCGTGGTGGCCGGCGTAATCGGATACCCGGCGAAAAAACGGCAGCCGGACATTACGGCCGCCCTGGCGATGGCTTCGTTGCCATCCATGATCCATAGGGACATTTCTTTTCTCCTGCACTGTGTCTATTCTTGCCAGGTGCCTTTGGCTTTCATGGCCCTTACGACCCGTTCGCGGGCCAGCGCGATGCCGGCTTCGCGGGTCGTGATGCCCTTGATGTGCGATTCGCACAGGACGGTCTGCACATTGCGGGTCACCGTACCGGAAACCTTTTCGATAGCGGTCATGGGCGTTCCGTTGATATACTCCACATATGCCCCGATCATGCCGCCGACTCTAATGATCATATCGGGAAGATAGATTGCGCCGCGCGCTTCCAGATAGTTCCGTACTTCCGGAAGCACGGCCCCAGACGCCCCTTCGGCAATGATCGGAGCCTTGATTTGCCTGGCTGCACGCTCCTGCGTTTCGGCCCTGGCGCACAACACCAGGATATCGCAGGCAACCGTCAGTTCTTCACCGGGTGCAAACCCTTTGCCCCTGGAAAAATAGGCGACCGTGCCCCGCTCGGCATATTCTTTGTAGAGTGCCTGAGCCTCCAACCCTTCCGGGTGGTAAACCCCGCCTTTCACATCCGCGACCGCCACGACGTTCATTTGCTCTTCACAGGCGAATTTGACCACAGACCGACCCAGGGCGCCGAATCCCTGCACCGCCAGTCGGGCTCCGCGGGCGGCGATACCCTTGAATTCGCAAGCGGCCATTACGGCCTTTATCACACCATAGCCAGTCAATCCCAGCTGATCATAACGGGTGCCGCCGACGAAGGCGGGCCGGCCGGAATCCGACCGGCGACCGCACAGTTCTTCCGCGATCACCGCAACATCCTCTTCACCCGCATCCGTATCCAGCCCGCACACGTATTCGTTTGGAATCAGACTGCCCAGAGAGCGAAAGAAGGCTCGCATCATCCGATCCCGGTCACCGGCCGCAGTATCATGGCGGATTGCGCCGGCGGCGCCGCCGAAGGGCAGGTCGGCCATGGCATTGCGCAGGGTCATCTTGCGGGCCAGACGCAATGCGTCACCGGCGTCGAGATCCGGAACCAGGCGCACTCCCCCCTTTCCGACGCCGAGTGCAGTGTTGTCAACCACAAGTATGCCCTGCATCCCCGCAGCCGGGTCGAAGGCGCAAATGACCTTTTCCGGACCGAGATCGTCCGGCGTGTAAATCAGATTCACTTCCTTCATCGATACCCCAGTTCCACGCCGCTGATGCCACTCAAATCGTACTGCTGAATTAAATGTCGAATCTGATTCCCTGAGCCAGGGGCAGTGTCCGCCCGAAATTGATCGTATTGGTCTGCCGGCGCATGTAGGCTTTCCAGGCGTCGGATCCCGATTCACGCCCGCCGCCGGTTTCCTTCTCGCCTCCGAAAGCCCCGCCGATTTCAGCTCCGGACGTACCGATATTGACATTGGCAATGCCGCAGTCCGAACCCCATGGGGATAAAAAGAGCTCCGATTGCCTGAGATCGGCCGTGAATATGGATGATGAAAGCCCCTGAGGAACGGCGTTCTGAAGGGCAATGGCCTCCTGCACCTCTCCCTGATAGCGGATCAGGTACAAAAGGGGACCGAAGGTTTCTTCCTGGACAGTGGCGAAATGATTCTGCGCTTCGACCAGCGCCGGCCGCACATAGAGTCCGGAGGCATATGCGGAACCCTGCAGTAAGTCCCCGCCGCAGAGCAATTGACCGCCCTCCCGCTGCACGCGCTGCAGGGCATCGGCAAACTGGTCGACGGCCTGCCGGTCTATCAGGGGGCCCAGATGGTTGGATTCATCGAGTGGATCGCCCACCCGCAGTTTTCCGTAGGCGTCGATCAGGGTGGCCTTCACGCGCTCGTAAATCGAATCGTGCACGATCAGGCGCCGGGTCGTGGTGCAGCGTTGTCCGGCGGTTCCAACCGCTCCGAAAACCACCGCGGGAATGGCGAGTTCCAGATCGGCCTTCTCGGTCAGGATAACGGCATTATTGCCACCCAATTCCAAAATTGATCGACCGAGTCTTCCGGCGATCACAGCGGCCGCGCGTTTGCCGACCGGCGTCGATCCGGTCAAGGAAATCAGGGGCAGCCGCTGGTCATTGAGCATACGTTCACCGATCACACGCCCGCCGCCGATAACGAGGTTGAAGATACCTTCGGGGAGTCTGAATTGCCGCAAGACCCGACCGACGATTTTTTGCACGGCAATCGCACACAACGGCACCTTGGAGGCTGGTTTCCAGACCACAACATCTCCGCATACCGCCGCGATGAAAGCGTTCCAGGCCCATACCGCCACCGGGAAGTTGAACGCTGTGATGACGCCGACCGGTCCGAGGGGGTGATATTGCTCGTACATCCGGTGCAAAGGCCGCTCCGAGTGCATGCTCAACCCGTATAACTGTCTGGACAGACCCAGTGCAAAATCGGCAATATCAATCATTTCCTGAACTTCACCCAGACCCTCCTGCAGCGATTTACCCATCTCCAGGGTCACCAGGCGCCCGAGGATATTCTTTTCCCGGCGAAGTTCTTCACCAATACAGCGCACCACTTCACCGCGTTTAGGTGCGGGCTGTTTGCGCCAATATTCGAAAGCTTCCAGCGCAACCGACATCAACCGCTCATAATGATTCTCTTCGGCCGCCTCCACCGAAGCGATGACTCGGCCGCTGGACGGCGAACGGCTCTCAAGCAGCGCAAGGCCGTCTTCTCGGACCCATTCAAGCCCTGTGCTCAGCCCCGGGTTTATCTTGTTTATGTCAAGAGTGCGTAATACCTCACCAACCTGCATAATCCACCTATAAGGCGCTAAATGCGCCTCTGAACGAAATGGTACAGTCGCGCACCGCTCTCGTAAAACAGTTCACGTGCTTTGCGCAGACCGATCGATTGAGGCTGCGAAACCGGGAGCGGCATATCGTCGGTCGAAGCGCCCATCGCAAGCCCGGCCAGCAACTTGCCGAATACCGTTCCGGGACCGATTCCGCGGCCGTTGTAGTTGGCCGTCATAAAGAGATCAGGCCCTAGAATGTGGAAGCGGGGAATGTGATCTGCCGTCATGGCGATTACCCCGTGCCAGCTATACTCCAGCTTGAAATCGTCGACCTGCGGGAATACGCGCCGGATGGTGCGTTGCGCCCATTTCTGGTGTAATCCGTATGCCCAGCCCTCAACCTGGCCGACGCTGCCGACAATCAGCCGGCCGCTTTGATCCAGTCGATAGGATGAAAGTACCGTATCGGTATCCCAGGCGCCCTGCCCCTCCGGTAAGATGGTGCGGCGGATGCGTTCGGGCAAGGGTGAGGTGGCGAATTGAAACCAATTGAAGGGAATGAAGCCCTCTTTCAAATGGTCGTAAATTTTTTCGATGTAGGCATTGGTCGCCATGATGACGGCTCTGGCCTTCACGTTTCCGTTCTGGGTGGCCAACCGCCAGCGATCTCCTTCACGCACCAGTTGGGTGACCGGAGAGTGCTCATGAAGCGAGGCGCCGGCATTTAGTGCCGCCCGCGCCAGACCGAGAACGTACGCCAAAGGCTGCACCGTTCCGGCACGCGAATCGAGCAGCGCACCATGGAATGCCGGACTGCCCGTTTTTTGAGCAGCTTCATCACGCCCCAGCAATTTTACCGGGGCGCCGCGGCGTTGCCATTGCGCTTCCCGTTCCTTCAGATAAGCATACCCGCCTTTCGAGTGCGCGCAGTGCAAGGTACCGGTGGATTGGACCTCGCATTGGATATTATGTTTTTTGATCAATTCGAAAACCAGTTCCGGCGACCGCCCCAGGACGGCGTTAATGCGTTCGCCGTACTTGGGCCCTGCGGCCTTGACGATATCGTCCGGAAGCATCCACAGGCCCGCGTTCACCAACCCCACGTTGCGCCCCGAACCGCCATATCCGATTTCCTGGCTTTCAAGCAAAATCACATCCACTCCGGCCTCAGCCAGGTGCAGCGCAGCCGACGCACCGGTATAGCCTCCCCCGATAACCGCTACATCACACGATCGCTCGCCTTCGAAGGCTGCCAACTTCAACCGCTGTGGGGCTGTCGCCGCCCATAATCCAAACACTTTGTTGCCTGCTTCCATTTTTTTCCGGCTCCTTCTGGTTCATGACGGATGTAGCCAAAGGTATAGCTGTACTATACTTGTGGTATACCATTAAAATAAAAGCGTCAACAGGTTTTGGCCAACGCGAAGCGTTTGGTGGTGATGCAACCTTTCTCAGGAGTTAAGCGCCGGCGGGCTGAGAAACTTGGCGCGGATTCGTTCAAAATGGCGTTCGAGCACCGCCCTGCGGAATGTTCCGAACGTATTGGCGTTGTTTTCCATCCAGGCTGTTTTGGTGCTGACGATGTCATCATGCAGGGCCTGGACTTCCTCGGCCCAAGGCCCCCTTTGCAGCGTAATGTACCACAGCCGTCGGGTGGAATCATACAACTGACCGGCGATGTCGTGCAGCACGGGATTGTTCGCAGCCTCTGCCAGGACTTGACGAAAGTCGATATCAATCAGAACCAGTTCTTTTGGACTGGGATGATCAAAAAGTCCGGCACAGCGGTTTTCCAGAATATCGATCCGGACACTATGTTCACCTCCCAGGCGATCACCGGCAAGTTTGCCGATCAATTCCTCAATTTCGAATCGGACCTGATAGGTGTACATCATTTTTTGAAATTCGATTTCAGTCACCATCGTACCCGTACGGGGGAGAATCCGGACCAATCGGTCCCATTCCAAGCGGCTGAGTACATCGCGCAAAGGCGTTCGGCTGATTCCGAATTCATCGGCCAGCACCTTTTCGTTCAGGATTTGACCTGGTTTGTACTCCAGGAACAGAATGCGGTCCTTAATGATTTTATAGATTTCGGGGTTCAATGGATTTCCCTTATATACCATTGGTATGCCGGTAGTGTTTTAGATTACACGGATGCAGGGTGACTGTAAAGCCCCTTGGGGGTATGCTTCGAACGGCTTCAGAATGCCTAACCTATATCTGGCAGGGTGCTTGTATCGGGGGAGTGTGTGACGGGTTGACGCAGGAGTCTGGTCATAGTGACGCTTCGGCTCGCGTCACGCGGCGGGTGATAAACATCCCCATGCGTCGAGAGGACGCATGGGGACTTTCGGGACGTAAATACCTGCTACACCGCTGCAAGCATTTTATCGGCGTCACGGTTTTTTCTTGCCCTTATGAAATTAAAACTGCCGATGGACAGCAACAGGCTCAAACCGACAATGTCGGTGACCCAGCCGGGCTTGATCAGCGCCAGGGCCGCCACAATCAGCAGTCCGCGCACCGGCATGCTCACCGATCTCAATAGCCAGCCCTGAATGCCGGCGGCCAGACCCATAGTCCCAAGCAATCCGGTGATGATGACTGTGGTGATCTCGAAGCCGGTGCCCTGCAGCACCATGGCCGGTCCATAAATGAACATGAACGGGATGATGAATCCGGCGATGGCAAACCGCAAGGCTTGCCAACCTACTTCCATGGGTTTGGCGTTGGCGATGGCCGCCGCGGCGAACGAGGCCAGGGCCACCGGCGGGGTCAGGGCCGAGAGGCAGGCGTAATAGAAAATAAACAGATGCGCCGCAATGGGCGGCACGTTGAAATCGTTGACCAGCGCCGGCGCCAATACCGAGGCACAAATCGCATAGGCGGCCGTGGTGGGCATGCCCATACCGAGCACGATCGCCACCAGCATGGTAAAGATCAAGGCAATGAACAAGATGCCTTGCGAGTAGCTGAATATGATCATGGCAAATTTCTGGCCCAGGCCGGTCTGAGCCAGGACGCCCACGATAATACCGGCCGCGGCGCAGGTGGCGATGATTTCCATGGCCTGGCGCGCCCCATTGCCCAAGGTCTTGAAGATGGGTGACAGGCCCATGCGGGTTTCTTTGCGTATCCAACTGGCCATTATCAGACTGACGATGCCGATCATCGCCGAACGGTATGGCGAATACATCAACACCATGAGGCTGACCAACAACAGGATCAGTGGGATCAGCAAATATCCTTTTTCCAGCATGATCTTGTGAAAAATCGGCAGTTCCGCTTTGGTCAACCCCTTCAATCCTGTTTGGGCGGAGTAGAAATCGATCATAAAATAGGACGAACAAAAGTAGAGGGCTGCCGGTATGATGGCCGCCAGGCAGACCTGCGAGTAGGGAATACGCAGGATCTCGGCCATCAGAAACGCACCCGCTCCCATGACCGGCGGCACGATCTGACCACCGCTGGAATTCATGGCTTCCACAGCGCCGGCGATGTCTCTGCGGAAGCCGGAAGCCTTCATCAAAGGGATGTTGAAGACGCCGTCCACCACTACATTGGCTACCGATGAACCCGAAGCCGTACCGATCAAGGCGCTGGAGATAATGGAGACCTTTGCCGGCCCCCCACGCGCCCGTCCGGCGATGCAGCGGGCGAAATCGACAAAAAATTTGCCCGCTCCGGAGGCGTCCACAAAGGCGCCGAACAGTACGAACAGGAAAATGTAATGGGCCGATGCCTGAATGGGCAACCCCAAAACACCATCCAGACTGAAAAGATAGGTGGCCATGCGGTCCCAGGCGTAGCCTTTGTGATAAAAAAGTCCCGGAAAATAGTTACCGAAGTGACCGTAAAGAATAAAAATGATGGTCAGAACAGCCAGAGGCCAGCCGGTCGTTCGGCGCGCCATCTCCCAGACGGCGATCACAAAGAGCACCGAAAAAAAGAAATCCCAGCCGGTCGGCACCACGCCGACCCGATTGATCCAGTCGTCGAATACAGTGAAGATGTAAATCGTCGGCGCGATCAGCATGAGAATGAAGAGCCAGTCGAACCAGGTTGGGAAATGCCTGCCTTTCCCCCCCCAGCCCGGCACGAATACAAATACCAGAATGCCGCCCATGACCACATGCAAGGTCCGGAAGTACCACGGGTCAATCGGACGGATCGTGAGAACCCATACATGGAAGAGGCTCACCAGCACGCCAAAGATCATCATTGCGGTAGCCAAATGAGGATTCAGTTCGCGGCCGCCCGAGATCTCCAGATCCTTTATCCTCATCTTCTCGAGCTTCTTCTCGACCTCTTTGATATCTACCGGGGTAAAGTTTTCAGGCATGAGTTATTTCGCTTTCTTGATCCGTTCGAATGGCTCCTGAGCAGCCATTACGTTTCAATTGATCTGGGTGGTGCCGGCGGCTCGATCGGCGCCTCAGAACCGGATATCCCGGACGAAACGCCGATCTTCACTCCTAATAAGGCGTTCACTTACTTGAGCACAATCCGTTCGGGAAGTTTGATTCCCTTTTCTTCATAGTATTTCACTGCACCCGGATGCAGGGGAACGGGGCTGTACACCACGTTTTGGATCTGTACTTCCTCGGCCGATTTGTGAGCTGAAACCAGGATGTTCACGTTGTCAAAGGTGGCCTTGACGACTTCGTAAACAAAATCGTCCGGGGTATCCTTGGGCACCACCATGAAATTCCACAGCGTCAGGGTCGAAAGATCTTCATCGGGATTGCTCTTGTAGGTGCCTTTGGGGATGGCGCCTGTGGCGAAATAGGGATATTTGGTGGCAAATTTTTCAGCCACGTCAGCCGGAACACCGTAGGCGTTCACCTGGTCGACGGTCTCCACTTCGGTAATGGTGACCCAGGGCAATCCCACCGATTGGCCGTTGGCGTCCAGCATGCCGTCTTTCAGTTGTGAGTTGAGGTCCGCCGAACTTGCATTTACGATACGTGAAGGCTTGACTCCGGCCTCCTGGAAAATGATCGGCCAGTAAGTGGCCGG
>DDYQ01000161.1 GCA_002348005.1 Desulfobacteraceae bacterium UBA2230
CGCCGATCATGCGGCTGCTGACGACCAGAAAAGAGCGCCTGATCCGAATGCCCGATACTGAGCGTCACGTCAGCCGAAAGGAGTTGGTCCTCTTTCCCTTTGTTGGACTACTGCTCTGTACCTTTCTGGCGCCTGCCTCGATCCCCCTGCTTGGAACTTTTTTTTTCGGCAACATCCTCAAGGTCTCCGGGGTGGTGGATCGGCTGGCCAAAACTGCCAGCGGTGCAGTAATCGATACGGCCACCATTTTTCTCGGCTTTACTGTCGGCGCCAGCACACAGGCGGATGTCTTTCTGACACCCAAGGCGTTGGGGATCTTCTTTCTGGGCGCTATCGCCTTCTCAATCGCCACCGCTTCGGGTCTCCTCTTTGCTAAACTGATGAATCTTTTTATGAGTGAAAAAATCAACCCGCTGTTAGGCGCGGCAGGCGTTTCGGCTGTGCCCGGGTCGGCGCGAGAGGTCCATCAGGTGGCTCAAAGGGAAGATCCCGGCAACTACCTGTTGATGCATGCCATGNNCTATTGATGCATGCCATGGCCTGCAATGCTTCGGGAGTAATTGGATCAGCCATTTGTGCCGGTATCCTGTGGAGTTTTATGATGGGTTGAGGCGCGTTTGCCTGGGCATCTCTGGCAGCGCGGTTCGTATTCTGGAGGCACCGGGCCGCTCAATTTTAATCCACTGACGGGCTTTCCCCTTGACCCGCCTCGCCCCCTATGCCTACATGTATGTTTTGCGGCCCCCAACAGTACTGCTGTTGGAATCGACCGTTCACTATTCATTCGGGGGTCAGATGATTGCCAAGATTATTATCAAGCGGCGCTTCAAGGGCGGTAAAACCCGGCAAATACTGGCTCTGCTGAACGAGCTGGGATCACGCGCCATGAAACAACCGGGCTATATCTCCGGTGAAACGTTAACCAAGATCGGTTCACCCAACACCATGGTGATCATCGCCACCTGGCGGAATATTGCGGCCTGGCGGGCGTGGCGTGACAATGAAGATTGTAAACGATTCGAGGCCATGCTGGACGTCTATCAGGAACAGCCCACGGAGTACGACGTTTATTTTCTGGGCACCCCACTCTCTTTGGACAATCCACCGATTAACACTTTGGAGAAGAAGGAACTATGAAACAATGGGAATGCACCGTTTGCGGCTATATTCATCAAGGCGATACTCCACCCGATGAATGCCCGGTCTGCGGAGCGGACCGAAGTAAGTTCGTCCTGCTGACCGATACACCGAAACCGCAGGCGACTCCCGATCCGCGCGGGGCCGCCCAGCCGTCGCAAACGACCGGGTCCGCCCCCCAGCAACCAGAAAAGATCGGATCTGCCCCCCAGCAGCCGCAAAAGCCGCTGCTGCGCTATCCACAGGCGTTGACGCGCTTGCATGGACATCCGATAACGGTCCACGTTCCAAATGGTGTGCTGCCCGTGTCCGTGTTGTTTATGCTGCTGAGCGTCTGGTTTGACTCAGCCTCCCTGGCCGTTGCGGCCAAGTACAATCTCTATTTTGTTACCCTGGCAATGCCGGCTGTCATTTTGACCGGACTGGGCGATTGGGTCAATGTTTACAAGGGACGTTTGACGCGCGTGTTCAGCACCAAAATGATCTGCGCCGGCATCGTCACCGTAATGTGCCTCACCTTATCCATCTGGTGGCTCGTTCAGCCTGAAATCTATTTGGGTAATCCTGCACGCGTTGCGACTTTCGTTGTTTTTCATCTTATCGCGCTGGCGGCCGCCATCGTGGCCGGATGGTACGGAGGCAAACTCGTTTTTCCTAAAAAATAACCCGCGGAAGCAATTCGCTTTGCGTCAATATAGAAGGGCATGGAAAGAACAAGGTTCCATGCCCTTCTTTTCGCACACCTGCAGGCGAGCAGACTCAAAACTCGTGTTTCGGACGAATCGATCCGCCGCAAACCCTTGGCGGACGCGGTTTTTCAAGCGAACACGCGGAGAGCCCCTCCAGCCCACGATCAGGGCCGAACCCATATCCTTATATGGCTTTTTTAGAGGGCTTTTTCACGGCTTTGGCGGACATCTACCAGCCAGACCCCCCAGTCAGCATCCTTTTCTTCCCACAAGATCATCCGATTGCCATTTTCGACATAGGGCCGCAGGTCAGGCATCTCCTGACAACGAAACCCGGAAAGCACCCACACCCCATTTGGCGCCGTATAACGGCACATCTGATCAAAGAGCAGTTTGAGGGTCGGCGGCCTGAGATTGGCGATTACCAGGTCAAATTGCTGACAGGTCAATGCTGCTAACGGTTGATCGCTGACCACAATCCGTTCCTGGTAACCGTTGAGTCGAACATTGGCTCTGGCCTCATGGCAGGCGAGGCGATCAATATCCAGTGCGAGGGCCGAGTTCATGCCAAGAGCCACCGCAGCCAGCGCCAGCACGCCGGACCCGGTACCGATATCCAGGACCGCTCGTTCTTCCAGGCGATTGCGGTCGACTGCCCGATCGATTGCCTGCAAGGCCAAGCGGGTCGTGGGATGATCGCCGCATCCGAAAGATGCTCCGACTGCAAGCCTGATCAGCACGCCGCCCGGAGGATGGGTCGGGTTCAATTCGGCCGGAGCGAGCCAGATGCGTTCGCTGACTCTGTGCAGCCGCTCGTAATTGAATTCCAACTGAGAAAGCCCGAAGCGCTGGGTGTAACGCAATCGACCCTCGGACACCAATATATTGACCGCCGTTCGTATCTCACGGCGTGCAGCATCCGGGTAGTGCCGGCGTACTGCGCCTTCAACGACCTTAAAGGTCAGACACGGTGTGTGTCGCAACAGCCCGATGATATGCGCTTGCAGGTGAATACTGTTCATCAGGCCCGTTTCCACTACACCGCAAACCGGCGCCGCCACGCATCACTGTCAGAGAGGGAAGAAAGATAAAAAATGATCCGGGAAGCGGCAGCGAAGGGGTTCAGCAATCGGAATTGGAGGCTGGTGATTTGCGCACCTGCTCCTGATACCAGCATGCGAATTCAAACATGCCGATGAAACGATCGTCTGAGTTGATGATTCCCAATGCCATTTCCAGCACGCCGCGGCCATATGCATTACTGTAGTGCTCATGACCACAATTCTGTAGAAACTGACGCACCAGTTGTTGAGTGGTTCGACCGCTCGAATCCCGCCGGATGTCGATGGGATCTTTCGGCGCTTCAAACGGATCCCATTTTTCGTATCCGATGCGATCAATGCGCCTTCTCTGGCGCGGGGACATGCTGTCGTAGATGGCCCTTTTCTTTTCCTGGCCTTCGGTTGTCGGCGCCACTGCACTACCCCCTTGTTTCAGTTTCCTGATCTTCTGGGGTTTTCACACCCAGATAATCCGCCGTATAGTCGGTGAGCAGCGCCATTGACAGTGGCACCAGCATTTCAGCAAGACCCGAATAGCGGCTGCGAATCTCCTGAGCCAGCGCAAAGGAGATCTCATATAATCGCCTGTGGACCCCTTCCATCTTGACCGTCGGATATGAACGGCCCGGTTCGAAAGCGCTCAGGCTGCAGCTGTGCGCCTTGTCTCCGATCTGGGTGGGAATGCCGTATAGCCGGCAGGTAACCGGCCGCACGTCATACATCAAGCAGCGTTGATTCGAATCAAGCAACGGACAGGCAACGCGTTGTGCGGCCATCTCCTGCAAGATCTCGGGCTCCGATTTTTTCCCATCTTGATGTTCCCGATAGGCCTGGCGCTTGATGCGGACAAGCGCCCGATCGGCCGTGTTGGCCTGTGCAATCACATTCTCGCGCTCGGCACCCGCGAAGCGCTCATCGAAACGTGACTTAATGTATAAGGCCTCGATCAAGGTAAGATCGAACACTGCATGACAGCAGTCGGCGCACCCCGGCTTGCAGCGGACGCACTCGGGAAAACGTTGCTCGACCCGATCGAAAGAGGTCTCAACCTGCTGGACCAGCGTTTCATATTGCCCAAAGAATTTTGAAAAATCCATTTTACCTCTCTTTGAAATATCGTGGAATCGGCCCGAGCCAACCGCCCATTCAGGTGCGAAGAACCAAGCTTTCCGACGCTCACTTCATGTGGATTGTTTCACGTGAAACATGGGCGTCGGGCCTGTTTGCACCATTCCGAAGGCAGCTGCCGCGGCAATCAGCATAGAATATCCGACCATACACGCTTCCGGGACTATTTTCCAATGCAAAACCGACTGAAGATTTGATCGAGAAGATCCGAATCCGCTTGTTCGCCGGTAATCATTTGAAGGGCGCTGACGGCATCGGAAAGATCGTAGACCAACAACTCTTCGCTTACCCCCTGCCGCAGTCCCTCACAGGCTTTCTGTAGAAATTTCTGTGACGTTTCCAGCGCAGTTTTCTGACGGACCGTTGGAATCACCGCTGGGCCGGAAAGTTTTTCCGTTTCAACACATTGCCGCGCAATCACTTCTTCCAGTTCACGGATGCCCTCTCCGGTGAGCGCCGAGACGCCGACGACCGCCGCGGTCTGGGCTGGCACCCGCATTTCGAAACGACGGTTGTCCAGGAGGTCGATTTTATTGATGACCAGGATCATCTTGCGGCCGGCGACCGCGGCCAATGCGTGCCGGTCATCGTCGTTCATGTTTGCCCTGCCGTCGATCACGAATAACACAAGATCGGCCGTGCCGATGGCCTCGCGCGCCTTGCCGACGCCCATGCACTCGATTGGATCATGGCTGGGGCGGATTCCTGCCGTATCCACCAACTGCACCGGAATCCCGCCAATCGTGCAGCCTTGTTCAATGGCGTCGCGCGTCGTTCCGGCCAGAGGCGTTACAATGGCACGCTCTTGTTTGAGGAGCCGATTCAACAAGCTCGATTTGCCGACATTTGGACGTCCGGCAATGGAGATCCGCACGCCATCGCGCACCACGTGAACCTGCTCAAAGTTCCGAATCAGGCCGTCCATCGGCCGGAGAATCTCGTTTTCGATTTTGCCGTGAAGGCCTTGCCGACAGGATGCCGTTTCAATTTCATCGCCGAATTCGATTTCGGCCTGCAATTCGGCCAGCCAGGAATTTAACCGCTCGGTCCAAAATTCGACCCTTTGCCTGAATTTCCCGCTTAACTGGACCTCGGCCATTTCCAATGCCATGCGTGATCGCGCGTTGATCACATCGGCAACAGCCTCGGCCTGACTTAGATCAATACGCCCGTTGATAAAAGCACGTCGAGTGAATTCGCCAGGTTCGGCCATGCGTACGCCCGATGCAAGGACTTGTTCCAGAATACGAGCAAGCACCGCGGCGCCGCCATGACATTGAATTTCGACCACGTCTTCCCTGGTATACGAATGCGGCGCGCGCATGAGGGCCAGTAGGACCTCGTCAATCACCTGATGGCTGACGCAATCGATGATGTGACCGTAATAAAGCCGGTGCGACGACCAGCGCGCTTGCGTCCGCTCAACGCCACCACGGCGAAAGATGCGCCGGGCAACCGCCTCAGCCTTTTCTCCTGAGATACGAATGATTCCGATGCCACCGCCCATGGGCGTGGCGATCGCTGCAATGGTTTCGGGTATCATACGGACATATCCGGCATCACCGGATCATCGACGAATCGGTGCGTTAAGAGGGAACCGGGACGCGGTCGTCCTGCCGACCGCCAATTGATGGATGTCTGCTGCCTGGCGCTTAATTCATCTCCCGGTTACGTTTCCGTTTCTTAGGGAAGATAACCAACTTACGATAGTATCCTTCGCCCACGCTTTGGGTGCGTACTTCCTGGTTTTCTTTCAGATGCAGGTGAATGATACGCCGGTCGTAGGCATTCATCTGGCCGATTGTGACCGGTTTGTTGATTTTTTGGGCTTTTTCGGCCATTCGATCCGCCAGGCTCTTAAGATTTGACTTGCGCTGTTCCAGATATCCTTCCACATCAACCAGCACCCGAATACGCTGGTCGCTTTTTTTATTGATGATCTTCTCCAAAAGGTATTGCAGCGCTTCAAGCGTTTGCCCGCGTTTGCCGATCAACACAGAACTGTTACCGCCCTCCACCCTGAACAAAAGACGTGAGCCGTCAACTCCGGTAGTGACTTTAGCACCTTCGGTAATGAAATCGACTAGTTTTTGCAGTGCTTCTCGGCCAACATTAACGGCATCGGCCATAACTTCCGGCGGAAGGTCCGTTCCTTCCGGATCAATCTCGCCATCTACATCGACCTCCGGTTCTGATTCAACGTCACCCTGCGCTTCTAATTCGGATTCGTTTTCATCCTCGATCTGGAATGCATCTTTGACCAGATCGCGGGCCTGTTGCCGGGCTTCTTTCTGGATGGCGCCTTCGTTTTTGAAGTGGTTGGTCTTGACCCGAATCTTGGCTTTCTTTACGCCGACAAGCCCGAAGATACCGGAAGATCCATACGATATAACGTCGTACTGGATACTATCCGCCGGCTGAGCAAGTTCCTTGCTGGCTGTTTCAAGGGCCTTTTCGACCGTCTTGCCTTCAAACTCCATATAGTTCGTCATGCATGAACCTCCGCTGACTAAGCCATCTTCTTTTGGGTGTAGTATTGTTGCCCGATCGAGACGATGTTGCTGACCAGCCAATACAATACCAAGCCAGAAGGGAAATTAATGAAGATGAATGTAAATACAATAGGCAGCAACATCATCATGCGCGCCTGGGCCGGGTCACCTGGAGGAGGCGACATTTTCTGCTGAAGGAACATGCTGGCCCCCATCACGAGCGTCAGTACGGGAATTCCGAAAGGCGGCTGCATCAATGGGATGCTGACACCGAAATCGAAAAGCCGGTCGGGTGCCGCAAGGTCATTGATCCATCCGAGGAACGGTGCGTGGCGCAGTTCGATGGCCTGATACAACATCTGGTACAGAGCGAAGAAGACCGGAAGTTGAACGAGCATCGGCAAACACCCGCCCATCGGGTTGATTTTGTAGGTTCGATAAAGCCCCATAATCTCCTGGTTCATACGGGCTTTGTCGTTTTTGTATTTTTCCCTTATTTCCTGCATCAGCGGCTGCAGTTTACGCATTTCACTCATCGATTTATAGCTTTTCCCGGCGAGCGGCCAGAACGCAACCCGGGTCACGATAGTCAAAATTATGATGGCGATTCCATAATTTGGAATGAACCCGTAAATAAAGTTCATGAACCACAGACAGGGCCTGGCAATAAAATCGAACCAGCCGAAATCGATAGCGCGATCCAGTTCATTGTTCAGGCTGCGCAGGACCGACAAACTTTTGGGGCCCATGAACAGGCCGAACTCGAAACTTCTTTTTTGTTGCGGGGCAATAGGATCGCTTTTTAGAATCAGATGGTTTGAAAGGATCTTATCCTGGTACTCCGGAACCATTTGACCTTGTAGGGCCTCCCGGGGAACCAGGCTGTTCATGAAGTACCGGGATTCATTCGACACCCAGCGCACCAGGCCTTCATTCGTTTGTTTCTCTTCTATGTCCTTGGGCTTGACCTGCACCAGGCTGTTGTCGATCAAGCCACTGGGGCCTTCAAACCCATAGCTCTGTTTTTCAAGTGTCATAATGCTGCGCAAGGTCATCTGCAGCGGGGTCGCTCGGGGCGTCGGCCCGCCGTTGAACACATTTACCGACAGCCCGATCAAATAACTGTCCGGCGAAAAGCTGTACACCTTTTCGACCTGCAGCCCATCGTTGGTTTGGGTGCTGAAATGAAGGCTGAACGATTCGCGGGATAGATCGATACGCTCGCGCGTCTCACTGCTTTGATACACACCACTGGCCAGTTCGTCATTGATGTCGCCGTTGAGCGAAAGCAGATAGCTACCGCCAGACATCTCTGGCGATACAAGGGATTTCGCTGGGGCGTCGGGTTCGACATGTTCCCGGTACTTTTTCAAAGCCATGTCGATCACTGCCGCACCCTTTTCGGACAAGGTAACTGTGTACAGCGGTGTATCGACGGTGAACTGTCGGATAGGGCCGCTTGGCCGTGTCGGTGCGGTTTCGGTTCCGCTGAGAGGTGCGGCGGGCGTCGTACCTGGTCCAGTTTCGCTAGGGGATGCCGGTGCGGGCGCCACGGCGGTGGGTTGCCGGGTTTCTTCAACAGTCGGTGTCGGTGGCGCTGGAGGTGTAAAAAAAATATTCCATAACAAGAAAACAACGAAAGAGAGCGCAATGGCAATAGGTAAACGTGCTTGTTCCATGTGGGACTCCTCAAAATGATTCCGGGCGCACGAAAATGGTCGGCTGGATCTTAACCGAGGGCTTCGATGGGCGACAACTGATTCAGGTGGTCTTGGCGGAGGTACCGCGCCGTTTAGCCACCGGTACGTTAAGGCACCGGATCGTAACCGCCGGCGTGCCAGGGATTGCAGCGCAACAAACGCTTGACCGCCAGAGTAGAGCCTTTAATAGCCCCGTGGCGGCGGATGGCCTCCAGCGCGTACTGGGAACAGCTCGGGCTGAACCGGCATGCCGGTCCCACAAGCGGTGAGACCAGCAACTGATACGCCCGTATCAGAACCGTGGCCAGAACGTTGACCAGCAGCCTAACGGCACTCTGTTTCCCTAATTTGCTCAAAGAGGCTTTCCAAGGATAAAACAGCACGGCGCGGTGGGATATCGGCCGCCGCTCTTTTGGCGATAACGTTGACATCCCAGCTTTTTGCGAGCACCTGCCGATTTAGCCTGAAGTAGTTCCGAGTAATGCGTTTAATGCGATTGCGTACCGCAGCTTTGCCCACTTTCCGAGTAACGGTGATCCCGAGACGGCAACGATTCAGATTGTTCAGACCGGCATAGGCGATGAAATGACGGTTTTGCACTTTTCTACCGTGCTGTGCCAGAAAAAGAAATTCGGGTCGCCGGAGCAACCGGTCTGCTTTGGTGTAAGTTTGTTTTGCCGTTGGATCTTTCGGTTCCAATGTCACTCGTGATTCGAACCTTTTAGGTCGCCATCATCTCAATCGTGCATTCGGGCTTGGATTGCTAAGCATCCCGATCAAAACCCGCCAGCGCAAGTCCAAGGCCTGCGCTCCACCCGCCGCATCGTTTCAGCGGCGTCATGCGCATTGCGCAACCGATTCGTCTGCTGTTTTGAAGCGAGTCTTGTATCGTTTTCACACCCTAATCCGCATCGATTGTTATACCAGACGCTTACGTCCTTTGGCGCGACGTCGATTCAGCACAAGGCGCCCACTTTTGGTAGACATGCGCTTGCGAAATCCGTGCGTCCGCACCCGCTTGATTCTGCTCGGTTGAAACGTTCTTTTCATTCTTCGCTTCCTTTATCGTCGGGTACTCCCTGTCGGACGCCGGGCGTCCGAGGATTCCGATTCCGTTGAACCCGCGAAAATAACCACACCCCTATTTAAAAGTCAACTAAAATAGCTAACACAATCGGCCTCTTTGCCCTGTAGCGCTCAGGGTTTCATCATCTCGAGGATTTCGAATTCTTCCAGATGAAATCGCCGGTCCGGATAGATGGTGATCTGCTTGCCGATCGCTTGCTCCAGCGAGGTAATGATATGGTTTTCTTCTCCCAGCAAGAGATCGGCGATTTGCGGGCTGACCTTCAGCGTGAGGCCGAGGCCGGCCATATCCGAAGCATTGCGAAGAATCTCGCGGTGAATGTTGTAGCAGATACTCTGTCCAGAAAGCAGGTATCCTTCGCCTTCGCAATAGAAACAGGGTTCGCACAACTGGCGGGTCAGCGGTTTACGGATGCGCTTGCGGGTCATCTGGATCAGGCCCATATCGGACATGGGCAGAATATGCGTTTTGCTGCGGTCCTTGGAAAAAGCCTCATTCAGGGCATTAAATACCTTCTCCTGATTGGATTTTTTTTCCATGTCGATAAAATCGATAATGATGATGCCGCCGATGTCGCGCAGACGAATCTGGTAGGCAATCTCCTTGACCGCTTCCAGATTGGTCTTCAAAATGGTCTCTTCAAGGTTATGCTTTCCGACATAGCGTCCGGTATTAACATCGATGGCCACCAGCGCCTCGGTATGTTCGATGACGATGTAGCCTCCCGACTTGAGCCACACCTTCTTTTTTAGCGCCCTCGAAATGTCGCCTTCCAGGTTAAAGGCGTCCAGGATCGGCTCCTTGCCCTCGTAAAGATCGACAGTCGATTTGAGGCTGGGCATGAAAGTATCCAGAAAAGAGAGGATCGACTGATACCCGCTGCGCGAATCGATAATCAGTTTCTCGGCGTCGTGCAGCAGCAGGTCACGAACGGCGCGCAAGCGAATATCCAGTTCTTTGTGGATTAGCGCCGGGGTCGGGGCGGATTTAAACCTGCGCTGAATGCCCTGCCATAAATTTTTGAGAAATTCCATTTCCTGGGCGATCTTCTCTTGCCCGACGCCTTCAGCGGCGGTGCGCACGATATACCCCTGGTTATCGCTGCGGAGCTGGGCGACAGCCTGTTTCAGGCGGGCGCGTTCAGTTTCATCGTCGATACGGCGTGAAACCCCGATATGGGTAGATGTCGGCATGAGCACGAGAAAGCGGCCCGGCAGTGAAATATGCGAGGTGATCCGGGCGCCTTTGGTCCCTATGGGGGATTTGGCCACCTGAACCAGCATCTCCTGCCCTTCGCTGATCAGGTCGATGATATTAATGTCGTTGCGGCCGTTTTCGCCGGTGGGCGCAATTTTACCCTCAAGACCCGGTCCGCTCTTTTCCTCCTCGCCGTCTTCACCGAAAAAGGAGGCCATTTCAGCGTTATCGGTATGAATATCGTTGACGTAGATAAAAGCGGCCTGATGCAGGCCGATATCCACAAAAGCCGCCTGCATACCGGGCAACACGCGTTGTACCCTGCCTTTATATATATTGCCGGTGCTGTCGGAGGCGCCGGTGCGTTCAATAAACAGCTCGACGATAGTGCCGTCTTCGACCAACGCCACGCGTGCCTCGTGAGCGGTATCGTTGATAATTATTTTTTTGTTGGCCATAAGCACCTGATGACATCAAGAGAGGAAAGGTCGTTGCGCGCAACGCCACTCACCTCGGTTGTGAACAGTGATCAGACAGTTTGCAGATACGTGCCGCTGTCAGAGCTTCGCCGCTAAACCCGAAAAGCGCAACCAGAATCTCGGCTGGACGGATCGTATGGCCGTCAAGCGGCCTAATGCTCAGATAAAGGCTTGAATCCTCAAGCCGCAGGTGCTCGATACACTGCTTGAGGTCAATCTTGTGCCCCCCCCGACGGGCTGCACGTGTGTGCGGCCAGCTCGTGCGTGCGTGGAATACCCGGATGGCTTCGGAATCAAACCCGGCATCGTGCGCAACACGATACCAAAGTGCGTTGTCGGGGTTTGAAGAGGATAGGGCCGCCGGGCGCGCCGTCACAATGCGCAGGCCGGCCGGCAACTGGGCATTGATCAGCGCCGGCAGATCTCTGCCGGCCTGCTCGCTCGACACCTTGACGCGCATGCGTTCGCCTTCGCTTTCCATCCCCACCGGCAGCGGATCGTCAAACGATATGCGGGGCATGGGGTGAAATCCTTGCGAATATTGAACCGAAACCCCGGCACGCCGTAGCGCGCGGGCGAAGATGTGCGCCATTTCGAGATGCCCGAACAGCCGCGCCGGACCTCGCTTGCTGTAGATGAACTCCCAACGGACGTAGTGCGACTCGGACCTGGCCGGCGGCGCCGGCTCCGGGGGCACGAAATTGCGAAAAACGCGTGGTTGGATGGTGTCGAAATCGCACACACCGCAGCCGTGGCACGCCCCATGTCGGCAATCGTCCGTTTTTTCGCCCTTTTGAGCGGCATACCATTGATCTTTTAGAAAATCAGAGGCGGCACCGGCATCCATGTGGCCCCAGGGCAACGGTTCATCCAGGTCCCGTGAACGCGTGGTATAGAATGCCATGTCCACGCCACAGCTCTCGAATGCCTGCTGCCATCGTGTAAAATCGAATCGGTCGGTCCAACCGTCGAAGCTGCATCCATTAATATGCGCGCGCTCGATCACTTTGGACAAGCGCCGATCGCCGCGTGCCAGCACGCCCTCCAGCAGGCTCATTTCGGGTTGTTGCCATTTGACATGAACACCCTGCCGATCCAGCTGCGCCTTGAGATAATCGATCCGCGCCTGCGAGTCGTACAGATCGCACTGCGCGGCCCACTGAAAGGGGGTATGCGGCTTGGGTATGAATGTGGTCAGGCTGACGTTGAGCGTGTTGCGCCGGCGAAGGCTACTAATATTGCGAAGATCGCGGACCAACTCGACGATAGCCTCCAGGTCGGCTTTGGTTTCAGTGGGCAAGCCGATCATGAAATAGAGTTTGATTACGCGCCAGCCCAGGCTGAAAGCGTCCCGAACGGTTGCAAATACGTCCTCGGCAGCGATATTCTTGTTGATCACATCGCGCAGCCGCTGACTGCCGGCTTCAGGGGCGATGGTAAAGCCGGTTTTTCGCACCTGCCGAATCAATTGCATCATCTGCGGCGTCAGCGTACCGGCCCGGATAGAGGGCAGCGAAAGCGCCACCCGCTCGCGGCCGCAATAATCCATCAGACTCTGCATAAGCGGTCCCAGACACGTATAGTCACCGGTGCTAAGGGACAACAGCGAGAGATCCTCGTACCCGGTAGCGGCCAGGGACTTTTCCGCAAGGGCAAGCAGCCGCTGCGGCGACCGCTCGCGAACCGGACGGTAGATCATGCCTGCCTGGCAGAAACGACAGGCCCGACTGCAGCCGCGCGAAATCTCCAGCCGCAGCCGGTCATGCACCGGGCGACCGAAGGGGACCACGGGGCGGTCGGGAAACTCGGCCTGATCCAGATCGGCCACAATGGCGCGCCGGATCTGCACAGGCGCCTCCCTGCGCGGCGTCAGCCGCTGGAACCCGCGTGCATCGTAATCCGGTTCGTAAAAGGCGGGGATATAAACCCCCGGCAGCCGCGACCACTCCCTCAACAGCGCCGGCCGTGAGGTGCTCCCGCCGGAGCGCCACGCCATCCACTGCTCGGACATGCGCAGAATCAGCTCTTCGCCGTCGCCGAACACCATGGCATCGAAGAAGTCGGCCATTGGTTCCGGATTGCACACGCAGGGACCTCCGGCGATGACCAGAGGGTCGGCGGCCCGGCGGTCGACCGCGCGCAACGCCAACCCGGATAAATCCAACATGTTGAGGACATTGGTGTAATTGAGTTCATACAGCAGGCTGAAGCCGATGATGTCAAAATCGGCCAATGGGCGTTGCGACTCCAAAGTGAATAGCGGCGTGCCGCGGCGTCGCAGTTCCGCCTCCATGTCCTGCCCCGGAGCGAAGACCTGTTCGGCCGCGATTCCATCGCGCCGGTTGAGAACATCATAGAGGATTTGCAGACCGAAATGCGAGGTGCCGATTTCGTAAAGATCAGGAAACGCCAGTGCGATCTTGAGACGCACATCGGCGGGTGCTTTGCGGCAACGATTGGGCTCCGTGCCCAGATAACGGCTGGGTTGGTTGATCCGGGGCAAGATATCTTGAATCGAGAACTCGTGCATGTTAGTTTATGTTCTGTTTTCGACGCGCTCAACGCGCCAATTATATGAGAAAATTGTAAAATTTACTTTCATGGCAGACTTTGGGCACCAAATCAAGGCCAAATCCGTGGCGCTGGCATTGCTCCTGCTGCTCGGGGCGCACACCGCTGCGGCTTTCGAACGCCGCACGCCCATAGTTGCGGCCATCGAATCGGTTGGACCGGCCGTGGTCAACATCAGCTCGGAATACGAAGTTGAGCGGCGCAGCCCTTTCGGCCACGATCCCTTCTTCAATAATTTCTTCCGCGATTTTTTCGAGCCGCGCGTCCAGAGGAGTTCGAGCCTTGGATCGGGGATCATCATCGACGGTCAGCGCGGTTTTATTCTGACCAATGCGCATGTAATCGAGAAGCGCGCCGTCATCAAAGTGTTTCTGCAGGATGAGCGCCAATTCGAAGCCAGCATCGTGGGCGTCGACCCCGATTCTGATCTGGCGCTGCTCAAAATCAGTGCTGATGCGCCGCTACCCGCGGTCCCCATGGGCGATTCGGATGATTTGCTGATCGGCGAGACGGTCATCGCGATCGGCAATCCCTTCGGTTTTTCGCACACCGTCACCACAGGGGTGGTCAGTGCACTGAACCGCAGCATCAAAACCGAAACGCGGGTCTTTCACGAATTCATCCAGACCGATGCCTCCATCAATCCGGGCAACAGCGGCGGACCGTTGCTCAATATCAACGGCGAGTTGATCGGCATCAACACCGCCATTTANNGCATCGGCTTCGCCATTCCCATCAATCGGGCCAAGCGCATCGTCAATGATCTTATCCAATTCGGGTATGTGGTGCAAGCCTGGCTCGGCCTTTTGGTTCAGGATCTGGACCGCGCCACAGCCGAATACTTCAAGCTCCCCATTTCCGGGGGCGTGGTGGTGACGACCGTTGAAAAGGATAGCCCGGCCGGCCGCGCGGGCCTCGCGGCCGGCGATTTGATACTCGCCCTTTCGGGCCGCAGCATTGCTTCTACCCAAGATTACCATACGGCGACTCAGTCGGTGAGTGCCGGCGAAAAAATTGCGGTTCGGTTGATGCGGCACGGTCAAGAGCTGACCCGTACAATCCAGGCCCAGGTGTACCCCGCGGACCGTGCCCCCGAATTGGCCTGGCGCCGCCTGGGCCTCAAGGTGGGCGGTGCGGAGAGCGGCAGCGGGGTGGTTGTCACTGCCGTGCGCAAGGGCAGCGCACTGGAGCGCGTCGGTGTCGCCGCCGGCGACCTGATCCTGCAGATAGACGACGCCACCACCAGGAGCGTGGCGGAATTTAACTCGGCAATCATCCGCGGCCGTCTGAAATCTTCAATGACCGTGCTGCTCCAGCGCTACAATCAAATTTACCGCCTTACGGTTACACCGGAACCGTAAGCAAGCGAGGATCTATGCAACGCATCAAAATTGTCCAACTGCTGAAATCGGCGGTGCCCTACGATGAGGTCTTGATAAAAGGCTGGGTGCGCACCAAACGGGATGCCAAAACCTTTTCCTTCATCGAAGTTAACGACGGTTCCTGTCTGGGCAACCTGCAGGTGATCGCCGAAGAGGTTATACCCAACTACAACACGGCGCGCAACTTGACCACCGGTTCGGCCGTAGCCGTCACCGGTGCCCTGGTGCGCTCCCAGGGCCAGGGCCAGCAATGGGAGCTGCGTGCCCAAACACTTGAACTCATCGGCGAGGCTCCCGAGTCCTTTCCGTTGCAGAAGAAGCGCCACAGCGACGAATTTTTGCGAACCATCGCTCACCTGCGTCCGCGCACCAACAAATTCGGGGCCGCCTTCCGCATTCGTTCGGAGATGGCGTACGCGGTGCACCGCTTTTTCCACGAACGCGGTTTCCGTTACATCCACACTCCCATACTGACCGGTTCGGACTGCGAGGGCGCCGGCGAAATGTTCCGGGTCACCGCCCTGCCTCCAGGCGAAAAAGACCTTGCGCAGGATTTCTTCGGCAAAGAGGCCAATCTGACGGTGTCGGGCCAGCTCGAAGCCGAGATGCTGGCGCTCGCACTGGGCGATGTTTACAGCTTCGGACCCACTTTCCGCGCCGAAAATTCAAACACCCGCCGCCATGCCGCAGAGTTCTGGATGATCGAACCGGAGTGCGCTTTCTGCGATCTTGCCGCCAATATGGATCTGGGAGAAGATCTCATTCAATACCTGAGCCGCTATGTCATGGATCATTGCGCCGACGATCTGGGCCTTTTCGCGCGCTTTGTGGATAAAACGCTGCTCAAGACATTGCAGACCACGGCATCGGCCCGATTCGAACGGCTCATCTACGCCGACGCCGTGTCGATCCTGAGCCAAAGCGGTCGGCAGTTCGAATATCCGATTACACCGGGAATCGATCTGCAGTCGGAACACGAACGCTTTTTGACCGAGGAGTACTTCAAGAAACCGGTTATCGTCTACAACTTCCCCAAGTCGATTAAACCGTTCTACATGCGCTTGAACGACGACGATGCGACAGTGGCCTCCATGGATGTTCTGGTGCCGGGCATCGGTGAGATTATCGGCGGCAGTCAGCGTGAGGAGCGTCTCGATCTGTTGACCGCGCGCATGGAGCAGTCCGGTTTGAGCCGCGCTGACTACTGGTGGTATCTGGAATCGCGCTTGTTCGGCAGCGTCCCGCACAGCGGCTTCGGCATGGGATTCGAGCGTGTGCTCATGATGGTTACCGGAATCAGCAATATCCGAGACGTGATCCCTTTCCCGCGCACGCCCAAGAACATCGAATTCTGACAGACGATTTTAGTAGTACGTTCCAGGATCAGGGATGCAGATCCTGCGTGGGCGGGGCGGACGTTCCAGCAACCGCACAAGATGAGGTGTAACTCAATATCGGAGCGGTAGTAAACCGTCGCAATCAGGTACGTAAACAGCGCAGTTTAGCCAGGTCCTCGGCATACCCGTACAAATGCAGGCCCTTGCTTTCAACGATCATTTCACCGTCTTTGACCCCGATTTCGGCGGCCATGTATTCTTTAAGGTTCTGCAGGCCGGCCAGATTGGCCGGCAGACCGCCCCACAGATCCCACGAACGGAAGTAGATGCAGAAATGCAGGGTGTCGTCCTGAATCCGCGTGTCGATGGCGCGCAGGCAGGGAGGATCCAGCAGGGTCACATCGGATGGGTGCGCTACCTGAAGTACCATCTGGTTGTTACGCGGCCCATACCGTTTATAGGTATCGATCAGCCATTCAATCTGGTTGATGTAAACGCGCTCACCTTCAACAAAAACGATGCGACCGTCAGGATCGCGCCGGTCGATGATCTCGCGGTTCCCGTTCTGCCACCAGGTCAACTTGTCGCCTTCGAGAGGAACGCGGGTGAGCCGTTCACCGTAAGTATACGATTCACCAGGCTGCTTCTGCCCGGTCATGAGATATTCAATATAGGAGCGATCATGACCGGGTCCGCCGTAAATGTAGGATTCCTCGACCGGGTTGGGTATACCGCAGCCGGCCGGAATATCAGGAAGCAGGGGACGGGCTCCCGGATAGCGGACATGGCCGATGAAGTAGTCGTATTCGAGCCGGGTCTGACCGGCATAGGATCCGCGATCAATAATGAAGCGGCGACCGTGGTCCAGAACATCATGCACGGCCTGAAACCAGAGATCGGGCAGATCACGCGCTGTTATCTGATGAAGCTTCATATCGGTATTCCTTACGGCTGGATATCGGTCGTTGCCAGTTCAGCGATGTTCAGGCCGTCGCGCAGGTCGTGATATCTGCGACCGGCCTGTCGGTGTGGTGGCGGAACAAAGCCCCTTGACAGGCGGATTGATATTTGCAATAGCTCGCTTGCGCTTGAATGCCCTGTGACGACCTCCCTCTGAGCTGAAACATCTGCATTGGCATACGAATCGATCGCTAGCGAACTTGGTCTGATTCAGCGCAAGCAAATCTGAACCCCCGGGAAGGCCGCAGACCGGGGGTTCATCATTTTCACGCCTAAATATCGAGGGTACCCACTTCCAGCGCATTGTTCTGGATAAATTCCCGCCGCGGCTCGACGTCATCACCCATCAGGACGGTAAAAATCGCGTCCGAATCGACAGCATCTTCGACCCTCACCTGCATCAAGGTACGTTTTTCCGGATTCATGGTAGTCTCCCACAACTGCTCCGGATTCATTTCTCCCAAACCTTTGTAGCGCTGCATCTGGATTCCTTTGCGCCCTTCCTCCATCAGATATTTCAACAATAACCGCTTGTCTTCAAACTGGGCCACTTGATCGCCTTTTTCAGCGTCCAGAATGGTGTACGGCGGCTGATTCATGGAGAGCAGATGCCTGCCGTTGCTCAGGCACTTCTGGTAATCCGCGGAATACACCAGTCCCCGCCCGATACGGACTTCATGGGAGAGCATGGCTTTGGTTTCTTCTACGGCCAGTGTGATTTCAAACAATTGGGTATCGTCCCGCAATACCGGCTCTCCACAAGCGAATCCGCCGGCGTTTAGCACCTTGGCAAGCCGCGCCATCTGTTCCCGATCCTGTAAAAACTGCTTGTCTTCAACACCCAGTCGGATCATGGTGTCAATAATTTGCGCCGGAATACCCTGTTGTTCGATTTTTTGCAGGGTTTCAAAGTAGACGGACAGCTTGGCTACCAAATCGAACAGGCGGTGATTGGTGATCGTTTCTCCTTCCGCGGAGCCGTCTGCGCCGATTCGCAGTTTGAATTTTTCACATACTTTTTTCAGGATATAGTCATTGAAGGATGTTTCATCCTTGAGATAAATCTCCCCGCGTCCTTTGCCGATTTTGAACAGCGGCGGTTGGGCGATGTAAAGGTAGCCTTTTTCAATGATCTCCCGCATCTGACGGTAAAAGAACGTCAGCAGCAAGGTGCGGATGTGCGAACCATCGACATCCGCATCGGTCATGATGATCACTTTCTTATATCTGATTTTCTCGATGTTGTATTCTTCGTTGCCGACACCGGTACCCAGTGCCGTTATGATGTTCTTTATCTCTTCGCTGCGCAGAATTTTGTCAAAACGCGCTTTTTCCACATTCAATATTTTGCCTTTGAGGGGCAGAATGGCTTGAAATTTACGATCACGTCCCTGCTTGGCCGACCCGCCGGCCGAATCGCCCTCCACGATGAAAATTTCACGCTTTTCGGGATCCGAACTCTGACATTCGGCAAGTTTGCCGGGCAGAGAAGCGTCCATCAGGGAACCCGTGTTGCGCGCCAGATCCCGCGCGCGCTTGGCCGCATCGCGGGCGCGCGCGGCATCCACGGCCTTGGCGATTATTTTCTTCGCCACGGTCGGATTCTCTTCCAGATAGATGCTAAGCTTTTCCAGCACCAGCGATTCGACCAATCCTTTGACTTCACTGTTTCCCAGCTTTGTCTTTGTCTGTCCTTCGAACTGCGGCGCCTTGATACGCACGCTGATCAAGGCCGTCAGACCTTCGCGCACGTCATCGCCGCTGATCTTGGCCATCATATTTTTGGGCACATTGCCGTTGACAGCGTACTGATTGAGCGCACGCGTGAGGGCGGCTTTGAAGCCGATCAGATGGAAGCCACCTTCCTTGGTGTTGATGTTGTTGGCAAAGGAGAATATATTTTCGGTGTACGTTTCGTTGTACTGAATCGCGACTTCCATCTGGACGTCGCTGCGCTCACCCTCGATGAATACGGGTTTGTGCAAAGCATTGTGGTGCCGGTTCAAATACTCTACAAATGATATGATGCCGCCTTCATAATGAAACTCTTCTTTGGTGTCTGAACGTTCATCCTCCAGGCTGATGAACAGACCCTTGTTCAAGAAGGCCAGTTCGCGCAGCCGGCGCGCCAGTATATCGTAGGTAAATTCTACGGTAGTAAAAATAGTCGCGTCGGGTTGAAAATGTATTTTCGTGCCGCGCTTTTCAGTCCGGCCGGTCACGCTCAATTCAGTGACTTTTTTCCCGCGCTCGAAACGCTGATGGTATACCTGTCCGTCTTTGTAAATTTCGGCTTCCAGACGCTCGCTTAAGGCATTGACGACCGAAACGCCCACGCCGTGCAGGCCGCCGGAAACTTTGTAACTGCTGTTGTTGAACTTTCCTCCGGCGTGTAGTTTGGTCAAAACAACTTCCAGGGCCGGAACTTTTTCAGTGTGGTGAATATCGGTAGGAATTCCTCGGCCGTTGTCTTCCACGCTGATGCTGTTGTTTTTGTGAATGATTACTTCGATTCTATCGCAATAACCGGCCATAGCCTCGTCGATGCTGTNNCCGGCCAGGGCCTCGTCGATGCTGTTGTCCACCACCTCGTAAACCAGGTGGTGCAGACCGGCCACATCGATATTGCCGATGTACATGGAAGGTCTGAGCCGCACCGGCTCCAGTCCTTCCAGTACATCTATACTGCTGGCATCATATTTAATGTTTTGCATATTACTCGTTACACTCTCATTGGCATGATGACGCTAAGATAACTTTTATCTTCTACGCCATGGATCAGACAAGGCTTGTCTTCGCTGATAATGTTTATAAAAATTTTCTCTTCATCGATACCGTTCAAGGCATCGATGAAGAACCGGGGATTGAAAGCCACCTCAATAGGTGCGGCATCGTAGTCTATGGGCATATCCTCTTTGGATTCGCCGATCTCGGGGTTGGTCGCATCGATGGTCAGCAGACCCGCTCCGAACCTGAAGAGTGCGGCCCGATAATTGTCGGTGCATAAAATGGACATGCGCTTGAGCATATTCAGGAACGGTTCTTTTGGAAGCGTTATCAGATGCCCGTCGGTGCGTTCAATGATCTCGTCATACTTGGGGAACTGACCCTCCAGGAGTCGAATGTAGAATGTTTCGGAGGGTTTTTGAACCACAAAATAACTGCCCTGGACACCAACGCGCACATTGCCGCTGGCACTTAGAAATTTTGTGATCTCATGCAGACCTTTTTTGGGAATCAGCACGCTTTCGGCCTGGGGCAGAGCGCCCTCACCGCTGTAAACCAGATCGTTTTTGGAGAGCCGGCTGCCGTCGGTCGACACCACCCGGATAAACTGCGGCTGCGCTTCGTGAAAGCGTTCAAACCAGGCACCATTGATATGCGCTTTCTTGTCCTCGCCGATGCCGCTGACGATAATGGCCCTTTCGATCATACGTTTGAAAGCCGACGCCTCTGTCTCGAAGGAATCAAAATCCTCGATGGTCGGTGTTTCGGGATAATCATCCGGGTTCATAGCTTTTAGATGGTACTGCACCTTACTGTTGCCGATGGCGATTTTACGGTTCTCGTTTTCCTGAATCATAATTTCGGTAGTAGGAAACTCGCGCACGATTTCATAAAATTTGCGTGCACTGATGGCAATCGCGCCTTCCTTTTCCACTGCCGCCGGAAAAAGACCTTCGTAGCCACTTTCAAGATCGGTGGCCGTGATGTGCAGGCCGGCCGGCCTGGCCCGGATCAAAACACATTCCGTAATGGCAAGACTGCTTCGACGACCTGCCAGCCCTTGAATTCTGGACATTACATCCAGCATGTCGTTTCTATTCACCGTAAGTTTCATACCGTCGTCCCTATTTTTTTAAGTTTAAGAAGATAAGATAGGTTAATAGGGTCTGTCGAAATGTTTATAAAAAACATAACGCTTCGTTCTCATTTTCTAATTTCGGCATTTAGTTGTCAAAAACACGCTCACAGCGGCGTTGATAACCTCGCCTTTTTCGATAGGCAACGTGATTCTGTTCATAACCCCCACCTTTTTGGACAGCGATTCAGGGGCTTCATTCAATTGTATGCAGGGGCGGAACGCTCGGCGTTCACCCATTTTTTAATTCGTGCCAGACCATCGGTTTGCCAGCGGGGCGATAAACGTACGCGTATGAACTCGCGATAGATGCGTTCGAGATACTGAAACGGCTTTTCGTAAAGATAAAGCTTTTCCAGCACCACTCCCTCCATATCCTCGGAGTTTTCCGCCGGTGCGCTTTCGGGCAGTTTCAATCCGGAAAAGCTGAGATTTTCGCCCTTCAGCGAAAACTGCCACTGCACGGGCCCGCTCTTATAAACCAGATTGAGTTCGGTGATTACAGCGCCCTTGCGTAACGCCAGCAAGGCTTCCTCCAGTCCCGCGGCATCTCCTTTGATGGAAACGGTTTCCGTACCGTTGGCCAGCCGGTTTTCCAGCACCATACGGTTGCCCACGGCAAGTTCGACCAACTCCGGATCGGCTTTGCGCAATATTTCGGAATCATTTTCAATGCTGAACCAGATCCAGGTCAGGAATTCGTTTCCCAGGAAACGATAACGATTATACGCGACCGCAATATCCAACATAGTAGTATCTATTCGTGGCCGGCCGGCGCCAGCTGGGAGAGGGTATCGCGCTCGGCAGGGGAAATATCCGCAGACAGCGACGCCATGGTATAAGGAATACGCCGCATGAGCTGTACCCTGAAAGATTTGGCGAAAAGGGTTTCCAATTGCTCGTTGGCACTTTTAAGATTCGAAAAGAACCACACTTCACCCTGCTCGTAGCGCCAGACCACATCGTATACATGGGGAGTGGACGGCATTTTAAGATTGAGCATGTTGACGACATGATCCTTGATCATCTTCTTTTCATTGGCCGACAGGAAATCGCGTCCGGTTTCCTTGAGGCGCCGGGCGCTTTCACCAGCAAAATGCTTCTGCACCAGTTTGCTGGGAATCGATTTTTTATCGACCCGCAGACTGAAGACCAGGTAGGTTCCGATTACGAAACTGGAACTCTCGAAATCGGGAACATATGGATTTTTGAAACTGGTCCAGCCGGCGCCCAGCTCGGAGGGATGATCATCGATCTCCGAAATGGCATGGCGTTTCAACCCGGCCGCAATGGAGTCGAGAATCGGTTCTTCAAGTTGACCTTCCACACTGTAGCGCGTGACCGAAGTTGACGATGAAAGCAAGCCCATATCCAACCCATTGTATTTGTTTAAATTAAAAGTGTACATCTATAGACTATTTCCCCTTTAAATACAAGGAGTTTTTCGATTTTGCGGCCCGGGGGGCCGTGCGCCGTATTGCACGCGATTTGGATTTGATAATTCTTTATGGCAGGTCGGTGAATTTCGACCAGCTGCCGCAACGGCCTGGCCTTTTGGAGTGAAATCGTTTATGGCATTCATTTTCCACACGGTCGGGCGGAAACACCGATGGATTTCATCGCCGATTTTCATATTCATTCAAGATATTCGCGCGCTACGGCCGCTGATCTCGACCTGTGCCACCTGCATGCCGGCGCTCAGCTAAAAGGGATTCGGCTGCTGGGTACAGGCGATTTTACACACCCGGCCTGGTGGCGGGCGATCAATGATGCGCTTGAACCGGCCGAAGCCGGATTGTTTGCCCTCAAGCCCGAACTGGCGCGACAAGTTGATACTGCCGTACCGGAGCGTTGCCGATCCGCGGTGCGCTTCATGCTGGTGACCGAAATCAGCAACATCTATAAAAAAGCGGATCGCACCCGAAAAAACCACAATCTGGTTTTCATGCCGGACCTGGACGCTGCAGAGCGGTTCAGACGAAAACTGGACCGCATCGGCAATATTCGTTCCGACGGCCGCCCCATATTAGGACTGGCGGCGCGCGACCTGCTTGAGGTGGTGCTGGAAGCTACGCCTCAGGGCTACCTGGTGCCGGCCCATATCTGGACGCCGTGGTTTTCGCTTCTCGGCTCCAAATCGGGCTTCGACACCGTCGAGGAGTGTTTCGAGGATTTAAGCGAATACATTTTCGCCCTGGAAACCGGTCTCTCCTCGGATCCGCCCATGAACCGGCGCGTCTCGGCCCTGGACCGCTTTACATTGATCTCTAACTCCGACGCCCATTCGCAGGCCAAACTGGGCCGCGAGGCGAACCTGTTCGATTGCGCGCTCAGTTATGCAGCCGTCCGCGCGGCTCTGGATAAAAGCAGTCCAGGCTTTCGCGGCACACTGGAGTTTTTTCCCGAAGAAGGCAAATACCATCTGGACGGCCACCGAAAATGCAATGTCCGTACACTGCCCGCCCAGACCCGCGCTTCGCGGGAACTGTGCCCGGCATGCGGAAAGCCGCTTACTCTCGGTGTTCTGTATCGCGTAGAGGCGCTTGCCGATCGCTCCGAAGCTGTTCAAGCGGATGGGGCTGCCGGTTTCGAGCACCTTGTACCGCTTGCCGACCTGCTCGCCGAGGTCTTGCAAACCGGCCCCCAGAGCAAACGGGTCGCGCGGGCCTACGGGGGACTGCTACAGCGGTTGGGGCCCGAATTGGATATTCTGCGCACGGTGAACCTCGAGTCGATCGCCGCATGCGGGCAACCCCTGCTGGCCGAGGCGGTCCGCCGCATGCGCGAAGGCCGCCTGAGTTTCGAGCCGGGATTCGACGGCGAGTTCGGTCGACTGCGGCTTTTTGATCCGGACGAACGCCTGGCGTTGTGCGGTCAGAACAGCCTGTTTGAAATTCGCCGCCCACGGTCGCAGCCCGCTGAGGCGCCGTGCGGTCAGGCGACTCGACCCCCCGTGCCGAAAGTCGCTCATCCGCCTGTCGATCCGGCCGTGTTCGGCGAATCAGCCCTTTCGCTGAACACCGAACAACAGGCGGCCTTGGAGCACGGCGACGGACCGTTGATGATTGTGGCCGGGCCGGGAACCGGAAAGACGCGCACGATCACCTGCCGCATGGCCGCGCTGATTCAACATGGGCGGGTGTCGGCGGAAAATATCCTGGCGGTGACCTTCACCAACCGCGCCGCCGACGAGATGCGCACGCGTGTTGCCGCCATGCTGGGGCGCGAGGCCTCTTTGCCGTTGATTGCCACTTTCCACGGCCTGTGCTGGAGGCTGCTGCGGGAATTCGGAGCGCTGCCGCACGGAGCGTCCATTGCCGACGAGGCGCTGCGCCGCGCCGTGCTGCAAGACGCGCTTCATCTGCTCAAGGGCTCCGGAGAGACCGCCGGGCCAGTCGATTCTGTTTTGGAGATGATTATAAAGGCCAAGCAGCGCCTGCTCATGCCGCAGGACGACCTTGAGGGCCTATCCGGTCCCGGTCAGGGAGCCGTGCTGGCCAGAGTCTATGGCGCTTATCAAAACCTGCTCGAAGTGCAGAAGTTGTACGATTTTGAAGATCTGATCCTGATTACGGTCCTCCACCTGGCCGAAAACCATCGCTTGCGCGATGAGCTGCGCCGCCGCTTCAGCCATATCTTCGTCGACGAATTCCAGGACATCAATGAAGGCCAGTACGCCCTGTTGCGCAGCATGGCGGCGCCTGCCGGCCACTTGTGCGTAATCGGCGATCCCGATCAATCGATCTATGGCTTCCGGGGATCGGATGTTCGCTACTTCAGGTGCCTTGAAGAAGATTACCCCGGCGTCCGCGTGATTCGGCTGGCGCGCAACTACCGTTCCACCGAAACCATTTTATGTTCCGCGTCCCAGGTGATTGACGCCGGCGGCCGAGATGCATCGACCGGCCGTACCTATTCCCACATCGGCGGATACGAAGCGATTACGATCCTGGAGAGTACCACGGCTCGCGCCGAGGCGGTGGCCATCGGCCGGAGCATCGAAGCCCTGGTGGGCGGCACCGGCTACCACGCACTGGATTTCGGAAGCGCCGGGGACCTGAACCCGTCCGCTGCCCTATCTTTCTCCGATTTTGCCGTGCTCTACCGCACCGGCGAACAGGGCATCCTGCTTGCCGAGACCCTGGAGAAGGCCGGGCTGGCATGCCAGCGCACCGACCGCGCCCAATGGCAGAAACAGAGGGTGGCGGCCAGGCTGCTGGCCCTCTTGCGAATGTTCGCCGAGCAGGGCAGTTACGCCGATCTGACCCCCTTGAGCGACCTGATCAGCCCTGGCCTGGGTAAGGAGACCCTGTCCCGGTTCAAGGATTGGGCCTATCGCCAACGCCTGGCGCTGTCCCTGGCACTTAGAGCCGCCCTGCGCCTGCCCTTGCCCGATCTCAGCCTGGCGCATCAGCAGCGTATGGCGCAGTTGATCCGCCGCATCGGCGAACTGCAAAAAGAGACCGCCCGGATGACGGTTTCAAAGACAATTGCCCACCTGGCCATGCGCTTGGGTGTCGAAGAATATCCGTCCGAAGCCGTGACCCGTCTGACCGCGGCCGCAGACCCCTTCGGCAGCGATTTGGGTGCATTCCTGGCGGCGATTACCCTGCAACAGGACACCGACCTCTATCATCCCAGAGCGGAAAAGATCGCGCTGTTGACGATGCACGCCGCTAAAGGACTGGAGTTTCCGGTGGTTTACATTGCCGGCTGTGAGACGGGTCTGATTCCTTTCGAACGGCCGGACGAGAGGGTGGACGCGGCCGAAGAACGCCGCCTTTTTTATGTGGCCATGACGCGCGCGGGCCGGCGTCTCTTTCTCNNCCTGGGCCCACAAACGCAGCCGCTATGGCCGATTACGGCAATGCCGGCCCTCGCCCTTTTTGAAAGACATCGAGGCCCGACTGAAGGAAAGCGAATCCCGGCCAGGCACCCGGTCCGCTCCGGCCCAGTTGGAACTGTTTTGATATGGACAGCGAAGGAGTCATGCAATGGAACAAGCCGTCGAAAGCATTCGCCTGGAAAACGATCTGATTCTGACCATCGGCGATCTCTCCCGTAAAGTGGCCGCCGACCGCTGGCAGGTCGAACTTACGGCTGTCATCGCCATCCCCGTCGAAGCGCGGTGGTTCGGTCCACACCTGCCCGCTCCGGCTCAAATCGACGATTTGCGCACCGCCCTCGGTGATGAGGTGCGATTTGTGCACCGCAACACGCGCAACTTCATTGACGCCCGCGACAGAGAAACCGTTTTCAACCGGATGCGCGACAGCCTTAAAATCAATGCGGCTAAATATTACGGTCATCCGGACTTTGCCGCCCGCTTCCTGATTCGACAATACAGGATCCATCTCAGCCGACCCAGGGAGCGCGGGGTGGAAATCTGATCAAATCGCCTTGTCCATCGATCGGAAATGCACCCAGGAATCCCTGGACAAGCGCAAAACACCATGTCAGTATTGCCGTGCCATGGATGGAGAGATCATACGATTCAACGCACAGGAACGACAGCTGGCCAAGGCCCGGGCCTATGCGAACAACCTTGAGGCCCTGGACCGTCAGCCGGACGAGGCGATCGCGCTGCTGTACAAAGCTTTCAAGAGCGCCGATGAGGACCTGAAGCTCAAGATCGTGCTGATGCTCGGAGCGCTGGTACGGCCACAGGTGGTCTGGCCGCTCTACGAGCTGATGCATGATGGAGATGAAAGCGAATTCATCCGACAAGCGGCAGCGGTCCAGTTGAGCGTTTTGGGCGGTCTGCTGCAGGATAAGGGGCATCTTGACCGGCGACTGCTCGAAGACCTGCGTCACAGCGATCCTTTTGTGCGTGCCAACGCGGCCCTTGCGCTGGGCTGGGAAGGCAATCAAGCGGCAATGGACCTGCTGATCGAGAGCCTCGACGATGAAGATCCGGAAGTGCAGCAGGCGGCCGCCAACGCACTTGGCAACCTGGGCGACGAACGACTTTTCGGTCTGCTGGCCGCCAAATTATGGCAGGGTGGACGTGAGCAGAAACGCACCATCCTGTATAATCTTTTTCGGTTTGCCTCGCGCAAACCCGAAGCCCTTGCAACATACGAGCGCTTTATTCTGAACGGCGATAGAGAATTGCGTGTCGACGCTCTTTCGGCCTTTCGCATCCTTACCGAGCCGCAGGATCACCTTTGGCTATACCGGCGATGTCTGCTCGACGCCGATCACCGCGTGCGCGAACTCGCCCTGACCCATCTGGAGGGCGCGCCGGCGGCCGAACTTATCCCCTTGCGCGAGCGAATCCTGGACATGACCCGGGATCCCCAGGTGAGTGTTCGGCGGGCAGCCGTAAGGGTGTGCCATCACATTCAACC
>DDYQ01000254.1 GCA_002348005.1 Desulfobacteraceae bacterium UBA2230
GCATCACACCTACGGCCTGCCGGTGGTGACCACCAACTGTTCGAACAACTACGGCCCCTACCACTTTCCCGAGAAGCTGATCCCGCTCATCATCGTCAATGCGCTGGCCGGCAAGCCGCTGCCGGTATATGGCGACGGCCAGCAGGTGCGCGACTGGCTGTACGTGAAGGACCACTGCGCGGCCATCCGCGAAGTGCTGGCGCGCGGGCGTCTGGGCGAGACCTACAACATCGGTGGCTGGAACGAGAAGCCGAACATCGACATCGTGCGCACCGTGTGCGCGCTGCTCGACGAAATGAAGCCGGATGCCGCCGGCCCCTACGAGCGGCTGATCACCTACGTGAAGGACCGCCCGGGCCACGACCGGCGCTACGCCATCGATGCGACCAAAATCAAAACCCGACTCGGCTGGCAGCCCGGATACACTTTCACAACCGCTGTTGAAGAAACCATCGACTGGTATTTGAACAATCTTGAGTGGGTCAACACCATCCGTAGCGGCGAATACCGCGCCTGGATCGACCAGAACTACACCCGGCGGACTCAGACAATGTGATGTCGGAATTTCCTGAAATCCGAGTGCCCCGGCACACCGGGCGTGCACCCAAACCGCCTTGCGTGAGCATATTAGATAACCGCAATCTCCAATTACAAGGAACATGGCGATGGCCTTCGATGGCGCTCTGGTCAATCTGTTAGTCGAACCCGAAAAAGCAGCCGTACTCAAGGACCTGGCCGTACACCTGCCCAGCATTGGATTGAATGAACATCAATTGTGCGACATCGAGCTTTTGACGACAGGGGCTTTTTCTCCGCTGAACAGGTTTATGAATCAGGTAGCCTATGAAGCGGTATTGGATCGCATGCAGTTGCCGGACGGCACCCCCTGGCCCGTGCCCATCTGTCTGGGAATTACCGAGCGACAGCGGCGGCAGCTTGAAAGCGGGCAGTCCGTGGCCATACGGGACCCCGAAGGATTCCTGCTGGCGGTATTGCATATTGAAGAGATATGGCTTGCGGATAAAGAGCGCGAATCCGCGGTCGTGCTTGGCACCACCGATCGACGTCACCCCTGGGCAGAATACCTGTTTGCAAAAGAGGGTGCTTACTACGTAAGCGGTGAGCTTGAAGTGCTGAGCCTGCCGCTTCACTACGACTTCAAACCGCTGCGCCTGTCCCCCCGGGAAGCCCGGGCGCTCTATCAGAAGTTAGGCTGGCAGCGCATTGTGGGGTTCCAGACGCGTCATCCCATTCACCGGCCTCAGTTCGAATTGACCCTGCGGGCCATGCAGCAATCCAAGGCGAACTTATTGATTCTGCCCATCGTCGGATTGACCCTGCCCGACGACTTCGACTACTACACCAGGGTGAGATGTTATCAGGAAGTCTTGCGATACTATCCACCCAGTTCTGCGCTCCTGAGCCTGCTGCCGCTTACCGCGCGCATGGCCGGCCCCAGGGAAGCACTATTGCACGCGATCATCGCCCGCAATTATGGATGCTCGCATTTCATCGTCGGGCACAACCATGCCAATCCGGGTGAAGACCAGAGCGGCAAACCATTCTACTGCAGTGTGCGCACCCGTGAAATGGTTGCCGCATGGGCCCAAAAACTCGGAATCGCCTTAATCACTTTCGATGAAATGGTCTATCTGCCTTTCGAAGACGAATACCGCACGCGGGAGCAGGTTGCCGAGGGAACCCGCGTCATTTCCATGTCCGGATACGACATCCGCCTGCGGGTCCGGTCCGGAAGAAATATTCCGGAGTGGGCTGCCTTTCCGGAGGTGGTCGCCCAGATCGAAAAGGCATACCCAAGGCCGCGCCAGCAGGGGTTTACGCTTTTCCTGACCGGGCTCTCGGGTGCCGGCAAATCGACCATCGCCAAAGTGCTCTATTCCCAAATGCTGGAAATCGGTGGAAGACCGGTAACGTTGCTGGACGGCGATATTGTGCGCAGCAATTTGTCCAGCGAACTCAATTTTTCCAAGGAGCACCGCGATATCAATGTCAAACGCATCGGGTTCGTGGCCAGCGAAATCACCAAAAACCGCGGCATAGCGATCTGTGCACCGATTGCGCCGTATGCCAATACACGCCGTGAAATCCGCAAAGCCATCGAAAAACACGGCGGATTCATCGAAGTGCATGTCGCCACCCCGATAGATGTCTGCGAGCAGCGCGACCGCAAGGGCATGTACGCCAAGGCGCGGGCCGGCTTGATCAAGGGTTTCACCGGGGTTGACGACCCCTATGAGATACCGGAAACGCCTGAGCTGTGCGTCGATACGGCCGGTGTTTCCCCTGATGAGGTCGCACAGGAGATCCTGCTGTTCCTGGGACAGCGCGGATACATATAGGAATGGTGGTTCAAAAGGGTTGCCAAAGGTGCGCGGTGACAGATGCATGACTTCCTGATGACGGCGGTCCTCGCCGCCTGCGAGGCGGGCCGAAAAATAGTGCAGATCTACGAGACCGATTTCAATGTGTCGCATAAGGACGATGCCTCGCCCCTGACGGTCGCCGACACGTTGTCCCACCAGATCATCACGGCGCGCCTGTCGCCGTTGGGGCTGCCGGTTATGAGCGAAGAGGGTCGGGAAATCCCATTCACAGAGCGCAGTCAATGGAAGCGCTACTGGCTGGTGGATCCGTTGGACGGCACCAAAGAGTTCATCAAGCGCAATGGAGAGTTTACGGTCAATATCGCGCTGATCGAAAATAGANNCTTCGCCGAAGCAGGCAAAGGGTCGTTTAAAATCGATCGATTCGAAAGGTTCCGGGACGACGTTCAAGGTCTATTCGATCTGGCGGCGGTTGCCCAAAGACTGCCGCTGGTATCGACCCCCAAGGCCGTTTACACCGTTGTCGGGAGCCGGTCTCATGGACGCGAAGCCCTTGAAGACCATCTGGCCCGCCTAAAAGAAAAGCATGGAGCGATCGAGTTTATTTCCGCCGGAAGTTCATTGAAATTTTGCCTGGTGGCCGAAGGACGGG
>DDYQ01000015.1 GCA_002348005.1 Desulfobacteraceae bacterium UBA2230
CCGATCTCGAGCCGTATCCGCGTAAAATCCTGACGGACGAAAGTATACGTGAAGCGATCCGGCACCAGGCTGATGCCGTCGAGCAGCGCCTTCAGGCGTTCCATGAACGACGGCCGCTCCTGAGCGGCGATCAGCTCCCAGACGCGCATTTCGGCTGCCTGGTCCGGGGCGAGTCCCAACAGGTCGCCGCCACGGGCATTGATGAACAGCATGCGCCCGCTGACGGCATCGAAGCAGTAAAAACCGTCCGAGGAATCCTCAATCAGCGAACGATAGCGCTCCGGCAAGAGTCGGCTGCCGTCGTCCAGGGTGAAGGTCGAACGCTTCGAGGGGGATTTCGGCATGGCCTTCCTTTCCGCAAGGGTTGATCCCCGAATGCCGAGGGGCATCTCCGGTTAACAAGGCAGCAAAGGGCATGCCACTTTGAGACGTTATTTTCGAGTTAACACACTCGAAATTCGGTGTTAAATGGAGCTGCGCGGGGAGGTCCTCCGGCGGAAGGCTCTGGGTCGTCGGCCTTTTTTACAATCTGTAAATCGAGAGCGCTGCACGGCACCTGGCCGCTCCGGCCTCGAAGCATTTGGCGGTGCAGCAGACCGACAGGTATGCTATGGTGGCCCGCAACGGCAAACACACCGCTTCCAGCCATGACACGGGAGGAGAAATGAATTATTCCGATATCGGCAAATTGATCCTGCGCCTGGGATTGGGCGTTTTGATCCTGCTGCACGGCATCCAAAAGGTCGTTCACGGGATCGGCTCGATTCAGGGTATGCTGAGCAGCCAACACCTGCCGACCTTTCTGGCCTGGGGCGTCTACGCGGGCGAGGTGGCGGCCCCGCTCATGATCATCGCCGGCTTTTACACGCGCATCGGCGCGGCGCTGATCGCCACCAACATGGTGTTCGCCATTTTCCTGGCCCATATGGCCCAATTGCTGCTGCTGACCAAACACGGCGGCTGGGCGCTTGAACTGCAGGGCATGTATTTGCTGACCGCCGTGGCCTTGCTGTTCCTGGGGCCGGGCAGATACAAGCTGCACTCCTGACCGCTGTCGAAAAACGACGACCCGTCAGCCGTCGATCCCGGGGGCCGGCGGCTGCCCGGCGCCACCCAGGGGGCAGGCGGTGGGCCAGGAGGCGGAAAGGCGAAATTGGGTGGCCTGAATCCGGTAGCTCAATGCGCCGCCGTAAGATTCGACCCGCCGCCGCAATGCCAGAAAGGACAATTCGGCAGGGTCGCCGTCGCGCAGCACCCGCCCTCCCGAGATCGCGCCGCCGATGCTCAGGGCGACCGCCCCGGGCGGCCGTTCCAGACGGAGATGCACCGAACGGGGGCATTCCGCGGCCGCCAGTTCATGCAGCGCCTGCTCGACGATGCGGAAAATGATCATTTTCAATGGTTCGGGGATATCCCCTTCTTCCAGCTGGATCTCTTTTTCGATGGCAACTTCGGGGCAGCGCTTTTCGAACTCCCTGCACAGCCAGCCGAGCGTGGCGATCATGCCGATCAGATTCAGCTCGAGCGGTCCATAACGGGAGACCAGGTTGCGGATGTCGCGCACGGTCTGCTGCACGGTGGCGATGACCGGCAGCAGGGCGTTGGATTCGGCCTCCGAGGCTGCCCTACCCTCCTGCATGGCGGATTCGATGTACAATTTGATCACGCTGATCGACTGGGCGATGTTCTCATGAATTTCGGTCACGAACTGGCTGCGCTGTTCTTCCTGAAATTCGAGCAGACCGTCCGCCAGACGCTCCAGCTGACGCTGCGAATTCTGCAATTCCGTCTGCGCCAGCTGCTGGCGGGTGATATCGATCTCGTTGCCCAGGATCGCCGGGCGCCCCTCGAACATCGTCATCGTATTGCGTCGCAGGAGCCATATGGGCGTTCCCTGGCGGGTCAACCCGCGCAACTGATATTCGGGTTCCAACGTTTCGCCGTCCAGCCGTCTTCGGATGCGCTCCTGGACGCGCGGGCGCTCTTCGGGATGGACGAGCTCCAGGGGATCCATGCCGATGATCTCCGCCAGTTCATATCCGTGGATGCGGGCGAACTCCTCGTTGGCGAATCGAATGACACCGTCCTGGATGATGTAGATGCCGGTGAGCGAGTTGCCCACCATCACGTAATAGTTGTCCTGGAAAAGTCGCAGCGACGCTTCGGCTTTGTCCTGCCGCGCCAGGCTGTCCGTCAATTGGCGGACCGCCAGCGAAATGCCCGCGATGCCCAGCAGCCACAATCCGCCGTAGCCGAAGAGCGTGCCGGTAAACTGGCGGCGCCACAACCGCTCATAGGCGGTCAGGGGGACCGTGACGCTCGCCCCGCCCCGGATGTCGCCCACGCGATCCTCCTGATGGCATTTGAGGCAGGAGGTTTCCATGAATATGGGCCGCATCAGCCGCAGGCAGCGCCCGCCATCGCACTCGGTAAAGGCGATGACTTCGTCCCGGCCCATCTCGAACTGCAGCAGGGCCGCGCGCTCCCACTCATCCGGGGCCGTTTCGGGGCGGAAATTCCGCAGACTCGTCATCCGCGCGGCGACCCCGTAAAGCGATTGGTAATGCTCCATCAATTTGCGGACGAAATGCGCCGAATTCAACAGGGTCAACCGCTGACCCGAAGGGGTTGAGATGTCCCGTTCGGGAATCGACTCCAGATAGGGATTGGGGCGCATCTGCCCGGTGAGGGGGACATAGACCCCGCCCTGGGACGAAAGCCACAAGCGCGTGGCCTGATCTTTGTTGAAATTGGTGCGCGCCTCGGAAAGGGCAAGCTCGTGCAGCTCTTTCTTTTGATGCAGGACATCGTTCGCGGCCAGCGCCGCGACACAGCCGGTCCACACGACAATCAAGAGCCAGAAATGATTTTTCAACCCATGAAAAGCACGCATCGATCTGGATCACCCATTTGCCGGTTATGAGCGGAGTACGGCATCCCTAAGCGAATAAACCCAGGTTGAAAATGGGCAAAATCCTGTATTCCGCCCGTGAAGTGCATTATCAGGGCTCTGGCGTTCGCTTTCAGCCGGCCGCCGCCGACCGCTCGGGTTGTCTTTCCCGATCCCTGAGGGCCGCATGGGCGGCGGCCAGACGCGCGATGGGCACCCGGAAAGGGGAGCAGGATACGTAATCCAGGCCCAGATCGTGGCACAGGGCGATCGAGGCCGGGTCGCCGCCGTGCTCGCCGCAGATGCCGCACTCGATGCCCGGCCGCCGGCTGCGCCCCTTGATCACGGCGATGCGCATCAGCTCGCCGACCCCCTCGCGGTCAAGGGTGGCGAACGGGTTGTCGGTCAGAATGCCGCGGTTCATGTAGCCGATGAGAAAGCCCGCCTCGGCGTCGTCGCGCGAGATGCCGAAGGTGGTCTGGGTCAGGTCGTTGGTGCCGAAGGAGAA
>DDYQ01000251.1:0-461 GCA_002348005.1 Desulfobacteraceae bacterium UBA2230
CCGAAAAATGTTCAGACGGCGATCATGGACGCGGCGGCCCAGGCGATCCCCTACCAGCGGAAGATCTGGGCGTCGTATATCGACGATGCGGTCAAACAGCTCAAGGCCAAGGGAATGGTCTTCAACGAGGTGAACGACATCCGGGAGTTCCAGGCCCTCGCCAAGCCGATTTACAAACAGTTCGAACCGGTGGTCGGCGCGGACCTCATCGACGCGATCGTCAAGCAAAAATAACCGTTTGCCGATCTTGTCTTCCGCCGCGGTCACGGGTCGTGGCGGCCCGTGACCGCGGCTTCCTCGCGGGAGAAAAATGTGTCCGGACCTCTCATCATCCGCTGGCTTGACCGTGTGGAAAGGCTGATCACCGCCGCAACGGCCGTCATCCTGATCATCCTTTCGGCATTGATCTGCTGGCAGGTTTTCTCGAGGTATGTGCTGAATTTCAGCCCGTTCTGGATCGA
>DDYQ01000251.1:506-2435 GCA_002348005.1 Desulfobacteraceae bacterium UBA2230
GCGGTGTTTGCATTTTTTTTGCTGGAGCGCGGCATTTTTCTGGTCCAGAAGACGATGAGCGGGACGCTCTCCTCGCTGCCGCTCGCCGTGGGGTACACCTATCTGGTCCTTCCCCTCGCGGGGGGGCTGATGGTCATTTTTGCGCTGATCAGGGCCGTCGGCGGCGTGGCCCGTTACTATGCCGCCGGGGGAGGAGCCCGGAATGGTTGAAAGCGTTCTGTTGCTGGGCTCCTTTCTGGTGCTGATCCTGCTGGGCGTTCCGATCGCATTCAGCCTGGGGATTGCCGCGCTGCTCACGGCCCAGTACACCGGCCTGGGGACGGCAATGATCGTCCAGCGCGTCGGGTCCGGCATGCAGTCCTTTCCGCTGCTGGCCATTCCGCTGTTCATCCTGGCGGACGCCATCATGGCCAAGGGTGGGATCGCACGGCGGATCGTCGATTTTGCCTACATCATCGTCGGCCCGTTTCCTGGGGGGCTGGCGATGGTCAACTGCATCGACTCGATGTTTTTCGGAGGCGTTTCCGGCTCCGCCGTGGCCGACATCTCCTCGACGGGCCCGATCATGATCCCGATGATGGTCCAGAAGGGATACGACCGTGAGTTTGCCACCGCTCTCACCGTGGCCTCCTCCGTCCAGGGGATCATCATCCCCCCGAGCCACAACATGGTCATCTACGCGATGGTGGCCGGAGGGGTCTCCATCGGGAAGCTGTTTCTGGCCGGCTACCTTCCCGGAATGCTGATGGGAACGCTGCTGGCGATCACCTGCTACCTGCTGGCGCTGAAGCGGGGTTATCCCCGCGAAAAGCGGCCGCCGCTCAGGAGGTCGCTGGTCATCGCCAGGGACGGCCTGCTGAGCATCTTTGCGGCGGTGATCATCGTCGGCGGGATCGCCTTCGGCATCTTCACCGCCACGGAGGCCTCCGCGGTCGCGGTGTTCTATGCGGCCTTTCTGGGGCTGGTCGTCTACCGCGAGATGAAAGTCGTCGATCTGTGGCCGATCTTCGTCGATTCGGTCAAGACCACGGCGATCGTGATGCTGCTGATCGGTTGCGCGTCCGGATTTGCCTGGATGATGACCTTCCTGCGCATCCCCACGCTGGTGACCCAGTTCTTTTTGTCGATCAGCGAAAATCCGTTCGTCATTCTGCTGCTGATCAACATTCTGCTGATCTTTTTGGGGGCGATCATGGATGTCGCGCCGCTGATCGTGATCGTCACACCGGTCCTGTTGCCGGTGGTCCAGACCGTGGGGATGAATCCGGTGACGTTCGGGATCGTGCTGATGGTGAACATGGCGATCGGGTTGACCACTCCCCCGGTCGGCGCCGGGCTCTTTGTCGGCTGCACGGTCGGGAAGACCACGATGGAGAGATGCACGCGGTCGATGCTGCTTTTGTGGCCGGCGATGCTGATCGTGCTGCTGCTGACCACCTACATCCCCTGGATGACCACCGCCCTGCCGAACTGGCTGATGCCCTGAGGCGCTTCCGCAGGATTTTATCCGATCCATGCTTCCGGGATCCGATTCTCAATCGGGGTAAAAAAACATTGGAACGCTTTACAATTCCGTTGCCACAGGTGTTACAATCATGAAGAATGCAGGAGGAAAGGGATGATGAAATACACCGTAAGCGATTATGGCTTTGACCTGAAGAGAACCTTTCCGGACGCGATTTTCAAAAAGATTACCGAGATACGGGTCAACAGCCCCGAGGTCATTCTCCGTGAGGCCGAGGCGAGGAAGAGACGGAAAGGTCTCACCCGCGACGGCAAGCTCACGATCCTCGCCGCGGATCATCCGGCTCGGATGGTGACCCGCTCCGGTGACGATCCCGTTGGCATGTGCGACCGGCAAGAGTACCTCGGACGGGTGCTCCGGGTCGTCACCCATCCGGATGTGGACGGGGTCATGGCGACGACGGA
>DDYQ01000251.1:2469-4279 GCA_002348005.1 Desulfobacteraceae bacterium UBA2230
TCCGGGACGGCGTTTGAAATGGACGACACGTTCACCAGTTTTTCCGTGGAAAGCCTCCGTCGGCTCCGCCTGGATGCCGCCAAGACGATGTTCCGTCTGGAGACGACCAGCCGGGATTCCGCGAAAACGATGCGCTACAACGCCGACATCATCAGCGAATTGAACCGGTACGAGATCCCCTGTTTCCTCGAAATTCTGTATGTTTCACCCGAGGGGTACAAGGTTCAAAAGACGCCGGTCGAGATGATGAAGGCCATCGGAGTCGCCTCGGCGATGGGCGATTCCTCGCGGAACCTCTGGTTGAAGATCCCGTTTTGCGAAGACTACTCCCGCGTCGTCAGGGCGACGACGCTGCCGTTGTTGATGCTGGGCGGGGAATCGAAGGGCGACCCGACCGGCACGATCCGGGAATTCGTCGAGGGCATGCGGGCGGGTTCCAATGTGCGGGGAGCGCTGGTGGGACGGAACATTCTTTTTCCGGGAAAGGACGATCCGCTGGCGACGGCCCTTGCCGTGAATCGGGTGGTGCATGCCGGCGTCTCCACGGAAGAAGCGGTCGATTTTTTGATGAAGAACCGGGACATCCATATGGACGCGCTGACAAGATATATCCGGTAAGGAGAGAGAAATGGGCGCAGCGGGGAAAGCCGTTTTCGCGCAGTCGGGCGGACCGACGGCGGTGATCAACAGCAGCATATGCGGCGCGATCGAGGAGGCGAGAAAGCACAAGGAAATCGTTGCGATGTATGGTTCGATCCACGGCATTCTCGGGGTGCTCCACGAAAACATGATCGACCTGAATCGGGAAAGCCCAAAGACCATCTCGCTGCTCCGACGAACGCCGTCGTCGTCACTCGGTTCGAGCCGGTACAAGCTCAAGGAGGAGGACTTTGACCGGATCCTGAAGGTTCTCGCCGCGCACGACATCCGCTACTTCTTTATCGCGGGCGGAAACGATTCGATGGACACCGCGAACCGGGTTTTCAGGATGGCCCGCGAGAGGGGCTACGAACTCTCCGTCATGGGACTGCCGAAAACGGTGGACAACGACCTCCCGATCACCGACCACTGTCCGGGCTACGGCAGCGTCGCAAGATGGCTCGCCCTTTCGGTGCGGGACGCCGGCCTCGATACCGAGGCGATCTACACGAGCGACACGATCAAGGTCGTCGAGACCATGGGACGCAATGCAGGCTGGATCACGGCCGCCACGGCACTGGCCAGGCAGCGGCCGAACGACGCCCCCCATATTATCCTTCTTCCGGAAATCCCGTTCAGCAGGGACAAATTCCTCTCCGATGTGGAGCGGGTTTACCGCAAACTCGGCTATGCGCTGATCACCTGTTGCGAAGGGTTGAGGGATGAAAACGGCGATTACCTGACCGCGTCGCAGCGGTCGCTCGATACCGACCGATTCGGACACCGGCAACTCGGCGGGGTCGGAGAGACGCTCTGCGGCATCATCGCGGAGGGTCTGAAGATCAAGGCGAGGGCGGACAAGCCCGGGACGATTCAGCGGGTTTCCGCGCTGCTCGCCTCTCCGGTCGATGTGGAGGAGGCGTATGCCACCGGCGCGCAGGCGGTGAAACATGCGGTCGAGGGGAAATCCGGATGGATGGTGACGCTCGAGCGGGAGCCGGGTGCGGAGTATGCGTGCAAAACCGGGATCGTTTCGCTGGAAGAGGTCGCCAACCGGGAAAAGAAGGTGCCGCGAGAGTTTATCAATGCGGAGGGAACCGGGGTGACCGGCGCGTTTCTGGAGTATGTGACCCCGCTGATCGGCGGTCCTCTGCCCGAGTATGCGCGATTG
>DDYQ01000251.1:4297-4971 GCA_002348005.1 Desulfobacteraceae bacterium UBA2230
CAAACAAAGGAGAATGCCATGGGACGGACCATCATCATGGACGATGATCGACTCTTTTCGAGCGATCCTGTCCGGCGGCAGATCGCCCATCGGTTGTACGGCAAGGTCAAGGATCTTCCCATCATCAGCCCCCACGGCCACACCGATCCGCGCTGGTTTGCGGACGATCCCCCCTTTTCCAATCCGACCGAGCTGTTCCTGATCCCGGATCACTATATCTTCCGGATGCTTTACAGCCGGGGCGTCCCGATGGAAAAACTGGGCATTCCCCGAGAGGACGGGGGGCCGGTCGAAACCGATTCCCGGAAAATCTGGCGCCTCTTCGCGGAACATTATCACCTTTTCCGGGGGACCCCCTCCCGGATGTGGCTGGAACACGTTTTCTATTTTCTCTTCGGCGTCGATCAGCGACTCGATCCGGCCAACGCCGACGAGATCTACGACCGGCTGGCGGCGGTGCTTCTGAAGCCGGAGTTCCGGCCCCGGGCGCTCTTTGACCGTTTCCACATCGAAGCCCTTGCGACGACAGACTCTCCGCTGAGCACCCTCGAACACCACCGGAAGATCGCCTCTTCCGGCTGGAAGGGCAGGGTGGTTCCCGCTTTCCGGCCCGACCCGGCGGTCGATCCCGACTTCCCGGGCTTTTTGGAAAACATCGCCCTGCTGGGAAAGAT
>DDYQ01000251.1:5015-19506 GCA_002348005.1 Desulfobacteraceae bacterium UBA2230
GATCTCCTCGTGCCGGACCCTCTTTGCAAAGGCCCTGCAAGGAAAACTCGATGCCCGGGAGGCCGAACTTTTCCGGGGGCAGATGCTGACGGAGATGGTCCGGATGAGTCTCGACGACGGCCTCGTCATCCAGATTCATCCCGGATCCTTCCGGAACCACAACGAGGCGATCTTACGGAAATTCGGCCGCGACAAGGGCGCCGACATCCCCGTGCGAACCGAGTACACCCGGGCCCTCAAGCCCATGCTGGACCGCTTCGGGAACGAGCCCGGCCTGACGGTGGTCCTCTTCACGCTGGACGAGGCCGCATACAGCCGCGAGCTGGCTCCGCTGGCCGGCCACTACCCGATCCTCCGGCTTGGCCCTCCCTGGTGGTTCTTCGACAGCCCCGAGGGGATGATGCGGTTCAGGAGGCGGATCGTGGAGACCGCGGGATTCTACAACACGGTCGGCTTCAACGACGACACGCGTGCCTTCCTCTCCATTCCGGCCCGGCACGACATGGCCAGGCGGATCGACTGCGCGTTCCTGGCCGAGTTGGTCGGCCGGCACCAACTTGACGAGGACGAGGCGGCCGATCTGGCGGTGGATCTGGCGTATCGGCTGGCGAAGGAGGCCTACAAATTCTGAAGGTTTCGGAACAACGGCATGCCGGTCAGCGCCGTTTCATGGCCGGCCAATCACGAGTACGACAAGGAGAAGAGATGAAAGTCAGCAAAATCAAAGAGGTCAAACCCGTCGAGATCACGCCGACGCGCACGCGCCGGATCCTCCATACGGACCACCTGATGATGGTCGCCTTCGATTTCACGGACGGTCCGGCGACGAATCCCGATCCGCCCCACAGCCACCCCCACGAGCAGGTCACCTATTCGGCTCAAGGGGAGGTCATATTCTTCATCGGCGAGGAATCCGCCCGGCTCGTTCCCGGCGACATGGTTGCCGTTCCCGCCGATCAGCCGCACCGGATCCAACTGCTGACGCCGACCGCCCGGCTGATCGACACCTTTACGCCGATTCGCCAGGATTTTCTGTAAGATGATCGGTCAAAAGATTATCCTGTCCGTCTCGGGATTTCTGTTGGCTATGCTCCTGGTCTCGTTGTCCTCGGCCCAGGAGAAAACGGCCGCCTATCCCCCCTTTCCGCCCGGGTATGTTTCCATCCGGGTGTTCGACAACCAGAACCGGTTTGTCGGGCGGATCTTGCCGCAAAAGAGATACGGGGCCCCCATCGACCGGATCCCCGTCTTTCTGCAGAACGCGCTTGTGGCCGTCGAAGACGCCCGGTTTTACGAGCACAAGGGGATCGACATCCGCGGGATTACGCGCGCGTTCGTGAAGGATGTCTCCAAAGGGAAAATTGCCGAAGGCGGCTCGACCATCACCCAGCAGCTCATCAAGAACAAATACCTTTCCGGGGAGAAAACGATCGGCCGGAAGGTCAAGGAAGGGCTGCTGGCCCTGGAATACGAACGCAAATACAGCAAGAAGCAGATCCTCGAGATGTATTTCAACGAGGTCTATTTCGGAAACGGCGCGTGGGGAATCGTTCAGGCTGCGCGGCTCTACTTCGACAAATATCCGCATGAATTGACCGACGCCGAATGCGCGTTGCTGGCCGGCGTCCCCAAGGCCCCCGCCCGTTACAACCCGCTGGGAAAGCCCGAAATCATCCGCGACCGCAAGAACCTGATCCTCAAACGGATGGCGGCCCTCAAGATGATCACCGCCGCGCAGGAAAAAAAGTTGAGGGTTCAGCGGATTGAAGTCGTCCAACCCCCAGAGGCCCCGTATTACCTGGCTCACCTCCGCCACAAATTGATCGAACGCTACGGCGAGTCGGTTATCGAACAGGGCGGCCTGGAGGTCACCACGGCCATGGATCTCGGCCTGCAGCGGCTGGCCGAGCGGGTCCTTCGCGAAGGCGTCCGCAAGATCTCTCCCCAGTTGCAGGGCGCCCTGTTGTGCCTTGATCCCAGGACCGGCGATGTGCTGGCGGCCGTCGGCGGAATCGATTTCAAGCTGAATCCATACAACCGCGCCTTTTTTGCCAAGCGACAGCCCGGTTCGGCCATCAAGCCCCTGATTTATGCGGCGGCCCTGGAGAAGGGGTTTCCGGCCGCCAGCATCTGGAACGACGATCCGGTTTCCTATGCCTGGGGCGAGAATCGATCCTGGAGGCCGCAGAACTATGCGAGGGAGCGCCACGGGGAGATTTCGCTGAGGCAGGCCCTGGCCTATTCGGACAATATCATCACGGTCAAGCTGCTCGATGCCATCGGCGTTCCCTATTTCGTCGATTTTGCCCGGCACCTGGGGCTCCCCCTGCGCTCACCCAACGACCTCTCCCTGGCCCTGGGCACCGACGAAGTCACCCTGCACACCCTGACCCTGGCGTATACTCCGCTGGCGGCCGGCGGAATGCTCCCCGCATCGCGAACCATCCTGCGCCTTCACGATCGCCGACGGAATGTCGGGGCGGAACTCCCTCTGGACGCCATCCCGGTCGTATCGCCGGGCGCCGCTTACATTACCACCCGGATGCTCCAGGACGTGATGACCTCCGGCACTGCCAAATCGTTGCAGAAATTTGCCGGAGAACGGCCGGCGGCCGGCAAGACCGGCACCACCGACGACTACCGGGACGCTTGGTTTATCGGCTACACGCCGCAGTTGATCACCGGTGTCTGGGTAGGACACGACACCCCGAAACCGGGGGGACGAGGATTTACCGGCGGGGCGGTCGCCGCGCCGATCTGGGAGCGTTTCATGCGACAGGCATTGGCCAAAGCACCGGTCGTCGACTTCACGCAGCCAGACACGGTCATGACTGTCACCATCGATCCGCAGACCGGTTACCTGGCCGCGACAGACTGTCCGGAAATTCGCGATGAGTTCTATATCATCGGCACCGAACCGACGATACCCTGCCCCACGCACGGCGGCGTCGCCCCCTTGCCGTCACCTTATCCTCCGCTACCGCTCGATCCAGAGGAACCCTAAGGCCATTCACTCACTACGGAGTTTCTCCACGAGTTGATCTTCATCAGGGAACACACCCGTCCGTTTTTTCGAGTAGACCAGCACCCCGTCCACATCGACCTCGAAGACCCCGCCACTTGATTCGATCAGCGTAACCTTCGCAGGCAGCGCCTGTTGGATTCTGGCCGCCAGACTGGCGGCACGTTCGCGATAACCTCACTGGTTGCAGTATTCGATGGTGACCAGCATGGCGACCTCCCGCACGCAGGAATGCGTTATTTTAGCCATTATACCAGCTGTCGCGGCACCCCGACCGGCTCGCAAATATTATCATTGTGGTAATATTTATATATCGCAGTGTGTTCGCACCGCAAAGGAGACCGGCCATGTTGACCAAACTGCTGCACACCGAAAACGATTACGGCGCCCTGGCTGCACGCCTGGCCCTTGGCATCGTCATGTTTCCGCACGGCGCCCAGAAGGTGCTGGGCTGGTTCGGCGGCCATGGCTTTGCCGGGACGATGACATTCTTCACCGAAACGATGGGACTCCCCTACCTCGTCGCCCTGCTTGTCGTGCTGGCCGAGTTTTTCGGTTCCATCGGGCTGATCGTCGGCGCCCTGACCCGCATCGCCGCGCTGGGGATCGGCAGCGTGATGCTCGGCGCCATCCTGCTGGTGCACCTGCCCAACGGTTTTTTCATGAACTGGGGCGGCACCCAGCCCGGCGAAGGGTTCGAATACCATCTCCTGGCCATCGGCCTGGCTCTGGCACTGATCCTGCGCGGTGGCGGAGCTTTGTCGCTCGACCGCATCATTGCCGGCAGGCATGGCGAGATCCGCACGTGAGGCCGCAGATCGCCACGGGGGAGGGCGGTTTTGCTGTTGCATTTACCGGGGCGACTTGACAGGCTAGTCACACCTCCTAAAGTTGAAGAGAGGGCTGACCGCAATCAACCGACGGGGAGGTAGCGATGAACGTATTCGATTTCGCCATGAAGATGGAAATGGACGGCAAGGCTTATTACGAAAAACTGGCCCGCGAGACCAGCCTGGCGGGGCTGCAGACTATTTTTACCCGCCTGGCCGAAGACGAGCAGAAGCACTACGAGATCTTTAAGATGTTGCAAACGAGTGGCAAGGTCCCGGCCATGCAGGAGTCGACGGCCCTGGCGGAGGCCCGGAACGTCTTTGCGGATTTACTGAAGGGCGCGGCGGTTGCCATGGGAAGCAAAGACGATCTCACGGCCTACCGGCAGGCCATGAAACTCGAAGCCGACAGCTTCCGGCTCTACGCAGACGCCGCTGCGAAGGAAACGGCAGCGGCAGTGAAAAGCCTGCTGCTGAAAGTCGCCGAGGAAGAGCACAAGCACTTCAATATCCTGGAGAATATCTACCAGTTCGTCAACGCACCCAACCAGTATCTGGCCTGGGGCGAATTCAGCAACCTTGAGGAGTTCAGACAGTTCGGTCGACAGGTCGATGCCTGAGTCTCCCGACAATGCAGGCATCATGACCTTTCCGAGGATCATCCTTGCCGGTTTCGCCCTGCTTGCCACCGTTGCCGCTTTTGTTCCGGCCGTTGCGCAAACAGCCAGCCGGACAGCATTTAAAATCGTTGCCCTGGACCCGGGTCCGAATTCGACGCTCGGCACCAATGACCGGCTTTACCTGCGCATCAGCTACGAGAGTCCGGTGCCGGTGCGCTTTGCGGCGAAGGCGATTCGACAGGGGGCCGAACAGGGCGAAGCTTACACCAGTTCCACGCCACCCTATGCAGCCGGACTCGGCGAGGCGCTGGTCTGGCTTGGTTTTCCCACGCCAATCCGCATCGACGAAATCCGCGTGACCGCCTACGACATGGAGTGGCAAGAGCTCGGCACCTTGACCAACGCGGTGGTCGCAACCTGGGAAAGCCGGGAAGATGGGCAACCGCGGGCAACTGCGGAATGGGTCGGCCCGCTACTGAAACAGCACCGCCATGCGTTCGACACGGCCTTCGATCCTCAACCGCAACAACCCGCGCCGCTGTTCGACATCTTCTTCCTCATCTCCGTCCTGGCGATGCCGGTCTACCTGGCGCTGCAGCTGCGCATGCTGGTCCGCTACCGCGGCAGGTGGCAGTGGTATGCGGCCGCGCCGCTCCTCCCCTTCGTGCCGATGGGTCTGTATTCGGTGTTCGGCCTCGGGTTGAGTTCTTCCCTCTGGGTCATTTTTCTCTTCCGCTACATGACCGTTGCGCTGCTCTACCTGCTGATCCTGTGGGTGGTCAAATGGGCGAACGAGCGAGCGGAGCAGGTCAAGCCGACTGATTTGCCGAATCCTTGAGCAAGGGGCGACCGAGAGGCACGAAGAAAGGCCGGAGGCAGTGACCTCCGGCCCTTGGCGCCGGCGCTGAAAAGACTACTTGCCCTCGGTCAGGGGAGCACACGCCCATCCTGCCTGCCCCTTCTCCAAAATCAGCAGGCGCTCGGCGGCGATCCCCCGGGCCAACAGGTAGTCGTAGGTGCGGGTGGCACCGCCGGCCCCGCGCGGGCAGACGATCACCACCGGGTCGCTGTTGGTCTTGAGCGTTTCGACCACGATGTCGAGTCTGGCCGTTTCGACCGCACTCTTGACCGGGTAGGCGTAGGTCGGCACGGCACCCGTGATGTGGTGTCTGGCAAACTCATCCTCCACCTGAATGTCAACCAGGTTGGTCGGCTGGTTTGCGGAGAGGCGCGCCTGGAGAGCCTGGGCGGTAATGAAGTTGTACGTCGGCTGGCCGTTGGCAGCGACAGCAGAACTGCCAACGATCAGTGAGCCAAACAACAGCAGGGCGAAGAGACGGCACAGGGACATGGGAACTCCTTGACGGGGGATAATGGCGGGCACCGGAGTGCTGCTGCAGAAGGGTAAGCAGTGCAGAGGCAATTGGCAAATTCAAAATATCGATATTTTGAATTAAACATATCGACAAAAACGATTTCTCCCCTTCTCTTTTTCTCTCCCGTTCGCCCTTCCGGGCCACGACGGCACCTGAACTCCCCGTCACGGCAGCTTTTCAAAAGCGGATCAGCCCCCTGCCGGCCGTTGTCGCGGCCACACCTGGCGGGCCGGCAACTATTCGATGACCCCGCAAACCAGACGCGCGCCCCCGCCTCCCAGGGGAGCCGGATGATCGGCGTGATTATCGCCGCCCACATGGATCATCAGGGCACGCCCCTTGATATCCGCCAGCGTCAGCCGCGGGGCCAATACCGGGTAACCGGCATGGCCATCGTTATCTACATACAGAGCCGGCAGATCGCCCAGATGGCCGTCTCCCCAAGGGAAGCCGTGCCGCCCGGTGCCGGCCGGGTCGTAGTGGCCACCAGCCTTCAACGCTGCCACCATTTGACCGTCTTTCTCTCCGGGTGCGCAATTCGGGTTTTCATGCACATGAAAACCGTGGAGCCCCGCGGCCAACCCCTGCAGTGCCGGGGCGAAAACCAACCCATAACGGTTTTCGCTGATCGTCACGAAGCCCACCGGTTTCACACTGCCGGCTTCATTGACCTGATGCATCAACACCAAGGTGTCAGCCAGCGCCGCACTTCCGTAAAGGAGCGCGGCGAGAACCATTCCCGCTTTCCAGAGTATCGACATAAGACCCCCTTCCCGGCTCCCTTCGGACCGTCTCTTGCGACCTCTGCGAAGCACTCGCTCCGGGTCGTCGGGAGCTCGAAACCACGTTGCCAGCTTCGACTCCATTGTAACGCAGACCGGGTGGCCAGGGATAAACCAGGGCGGTTTCAGAGAGCAGCCTGCATCTGCAAAAAACCTGGCCCGAAGAAAATCGGGAACGCACGCTTCTCCTATTCCCCCCGCTCCCGACAGCGGCGACACCTGAATTCGCTATCGCGATAGCTTTTCAAAAGCAGGTCGGCTTCGATCCAGCCATTGCCCCGGCAGGTTGTCGATCCTCCGGCACCCCCCTGGCAGGGAACATCGGAGAGGAGCGGGCGGAGAAATTTGTCGTAGGTGACGCGCTGTTTGGCGGTCAGCAGATCGATGTTGCCGTCGTGATCAAGCAGGAAGATGCCGACCCCGACCACCGTCCGGGGGTGGTGCTGCTCCCCCGCGACCGCCGCTTCGATGTAATGCGCGCCCTTGTGGCACAGGTAGTCAAGCAGATCCAGATCCGGGTCCATCGTCATCCTCCATCAGGGTTAAATTCAAGTTGCCTGGATTTTAGCAAAGAAAGACAGAAAAAGGAGCGCCTCCGTGCTGCCTCGGGCCCATGTTATAATAAAGCGGGGTAGAGGCGAAGTTGCGCGCGCACGCCATGCCCCGTGCCAGCGCGAAGGAGTCCCGTCATGACAAAACTCTATGAATGCGGCACCTGCGGAGTGGTCACGTCAGCACGTGAACAGGTGTGTTCCCCCAGACAACTGGAAAACATGGGGGCCTACTGCGACACCACGACAACAAGCGGCGAAATGTGCCACGACAAGAAAGAACACCTCGCCTACGTGTGCGGCAGCTGCGGGCGGCCGGCAGATCGGGCCGACCTGGTCTGCGACCCGTTATCGGCCGGTTGAGGAAACGCGCCGAAAAAAGGACCGGGTGAACAGGCAGTCGACTAAAAAGGCCGGCTGCCTGTCACTCGTTTCCGTCTGACGACTTTCGTCGGCAGGGGTTCGCGACGTTTTATGGAAGATTGGCGTTGACGAAGTCCCAGTTGACCAGGTGATCAAGGAACGCCTGCAGGAAATCCGGGCGCCGGTTCTGGTAGTCGAGGTAATAGGCGTGTTCCCAGACGTCTGCCACCAACAACGGTTTGTACCCCTGGGTAATTGGCGTTTCGGCGTTGGCGCTCTGGACAATGGCCAGTTTGCCCTCTTTGAGCACCAGCCAGGCCCAGCCGCTGCCGAACTGGGTGACGCCGGCGTTCTTGAAGTCGGCGGCGAATTTGTCGTAGCCGCCCAGTTCCGCATCGATCCGTGCAGCGATCCGGCCGGCCGGCTTGCCGCCGCCACCCGGCTTCAGGCACTGCCAGAAAAAGCTGTGGTTCCAGACCTGGGCGGCATTGTTAAACAGCGCGGTTTTATTTTCTTTATACGCCGCCAGCACAATTTCTTCCAGGGTCTTGCCTTCCAGTTCGGTACCAGCAATCAGACTGAGGGCCTTATCCACATAAGCCTTGTGATGTTTACCGTGATGGAAGCTCAGCGTATTTGCTGAAATAACCGGTTCAAGGGCGGTTTCGGCAAAGGGAAGTGCGGGAAGTTCTACCGGGGTTTTAGTGGAGATTGCAAGTGACATAGTTTCCTCTTTTCTTTTGTGATTATAAGTCCAGACTTACGGACTGAAGGTCAGATGCGCGCGCGATGACCTTGTGCGTTGACCTTGTGAGTGCCCTCGCGCAGTAATATTATACTTGAGACCGGCATTTTGGATTTCTTTCAATGTAAAATCACAAAAAATTGCCTTGCTAGCTTTTCCAGCGCTGCTGGCACGAATATTGCTCTTTTTTGCATCAGAAATATCAGCTCTGCTTGGTCGGGAGCAAAGAAACATTGAGAAAAGTTCATCAAATGGCAGACTTCACGCGCATACAATCCCGGAAGACGTTTTCCCGGACCTTGTTCACCGTCCGATTTGCGCTGCCCCGGTTTAATGTATACTTGAGGGACGCATGATCAAAACCGGCTTGATCCCGCGCAATCGTATGGAAAACTTAGAAGTCCAATCTCCGCCGAACAAAAAGAAGTTCTGGCAATATCTGATTATTTTGGTCGTGCTCGGGCTGGCAGTGAACTTGCTGCTACCGCAGATTTCGGACCTTACCCGCTCCTGGGAAGTCTTGCGGACGATGACCTGGTGGGCGGTCGGATTGGCGTTTGTGGCTGAAATCCTCAGCTACTACAGCTACGGCTACTGCCTTCATGCTATTGTCAACCTTCACGAAAAGAAGCTCTCCGCCCCCAGAGGCACTCTGATTGTGATGGCTGCCACCAGCGTCGGTTTGGTAGCCGGGGGCTGGTTTGCTGTGGCAGGTTCCATATTTGGCTCGGTCCGGCGCGAAACCAACGACAGCACCACCGCGACCATGGCAGGCATTCTTCCCTCGATGCTGTTGAATCTCTCGATCGAGGTCATCGCGATCCTGGGCATCGTGTATCTCGCGGTCATTGGAAAACTGACCAACTCGCAGCTTATCCAGTACATCATTTTCCTGATCCTTCTGACGATTTCAACATTCGGCTATCTGCTGGCGCTGGTCCTGCCCAAACAGACTTACCGCGTTGTCAATAGCGTCCTTTGGCGCTGGAACCGTATCCGTAAAAAACCCTACAACCCGCAGAAAACCCATGATATGATCAATAATGTAATCCTATCGTGGAAGGAACTGGCGCGCGGCAACTGGAAAAAACCCTTCCTGGGCGCTTTTAGTTACATCCTGTTCGATATGCTGGCAATGTTCCTGATTTTCCAGGCGATTGGCTACAACATACACCCCGGCGTGCTATTTGCCAGCTACGGCATCCCTTTCCTGCTTTCCAAGATCGCATTTATATTCCCCGGCGGCATTGGCGTCATTGAAGCCTCAATGGCCGCCATACAAACCAGTCTGGGCGTTCCCAACGAAATCAGCGTCGTGGCTATCCTCGGGTACCGGTTGTTCTCCTTCTGGATTCCAACTTTGCTTGGTTTCGTTGCAATGGGCTACCTCAGCCGCAATAAAAACGCCCTCAAACAGACAGCCGTCCAGAAGTAACCCGCGTTCATGGTCGTCCGGGCTTGCACAAGCCGCACACCTACCGGATGGCTCTGATACAATTTTCCTGAGCGGCTGCACGGAGGCTGCCAGGTTTTCGTGTGTGGTTTTTCTTTCAATTTGATACCTTAAAGGGCATAAGCCGAAGTGACACGAAGTGCGCCTGGCAAGAATCCTGTTGCGTAACAGAAAGATCCTTCGCTGGCGCTGATGATGACAGATATCAGTAGAACAACAAATATAGGCAAGCTGCCCAAAGGGCAGACCCGCGGAACGCCGTGATTTCTGGAGGTAGGTATGCTGCACGATAATAACATCGCAATTATTGGTCCCGGAGTGATGGGCAAAACCATCGCTTTAAGCCTGATCCAGACCGGAAAACTCCCGCCCGAACAGATCTTTATGGCCGGCCCAAACCAGGACCGGCTCAACCAGCTGCTGGCGGAGCTTGGCGTGCGCATCACCACCAGTAACGCAGAGGCCGCCAGCGCCGCGGACGTGGTCATCCTGGCAGTTAAGCCGCAGCGCCTGGACCAGGCTGCCCGCTCGCTGAAAGGCGCGCTTGGGCCCAGAAAGCTGGTAATTTCCATCCTGGCCGGCGCGCCGCTGTCTGCGCTGCAGCAGAAGCTGGAAACACGCTGCCTGGTGCGCGCCATGCCCAACACTCCCGCCCGCATCGGCATGGGCATCACCGTGTGGACCAAAACCGCGGACGTGGACGAAGCCCAGCACGAAATCGCCGCGCAGATCATGCAGACCCTTGGCGAGGAAGTGTTCGTGGCGGATGAAGCGTATTTGGATATGGCGACCGCGCTCTCGGGCACCGGTCCGGCGTATGTGTTTTTGTTCATGGAAGCCATGATTGACGCCGGCGTGCATATGGGTTTTCCACGCCGCATTGCGGAACAGTTGGTGGTGCAGACCCTGCGCGGGAGCACAGAGTTTTATCTGCAGAGCCGCGGGCACCCCGCCCAACTGCGCGACGACGTCACCTCGCCCGGCGGCACCTCGGCGGAAGCGCTGTATTACCTGGAGAAAGCCGGCTTTCGCACCGCGATTTCGCGCGCCATTTGGGCGGCCTACCAGCGCGGGATTGAACTGGGCAAGGGCATCAGCAAGCAGGGCCTGGAGGGGTAGCAGACCTAAGCTGCCTGCTGGGCGGATGAGGGGTTTTAGACCTTCCCTCGGGGGCTGCTTGCGTGCCGAAGGCTAAGCTGCCCGCAGGGCGGATGAGGGCAATCCTGTCGTAGGGCGCCTGATCGCGCCAGTCTCCCGATACCCATCCACTTCAGGGTGGGCACATGCCGCGCGAGTGGTCTTGACCGAAGGTCTCATCCATCCGGTGAAACTGTTATCTGCTTGAAAATTCAATGCCGTGGAGACCTCGCGGTCAACCAACTTGCATGGTCAGGAGACCATGCAAGATCAAGAGCTATGCACTCAGAGACCGGCGAGAACAAGGAGATTTTATAGGAGATTTACTGATAGACCCATATAGAATTCTTATAAAAAAAGAATATCCTCTCGCTAGTTCTTATTCATCATGGATAATTGATAATAATATAAATCCACAACCCTTAAATTGTAATCCGAATGAGATCTCTATAGATTAATCAGTCGCTGGCATAATCAGTCGCTGGCAGGCTTTTTTCAGATGAAAGATCAATGCGCCAGGAACAGCACACGGGAGTATAATCTGCCTTTGGAAAATCAATCCTGATATTGGTTTTCCATGAGATACCAGGATCCACATTATCTTCTACATAAATTATCGAGGCGAAGCATGGCAAAGCGTACACTCAAAAGGCAGTTAAATCTGACCCAGGTGATTATGCTCGGTACGGCCGGAACGCTGGGTTCCGGCATCTTCATACTTACAGGTCATGCCGCCGGCGTGGCCGGCCCAGCAACGATCCTTGCCGTGATCATCGCGGGCATCCTGAGCTTCAGTATCGCGCTGAATTATTGCGAACTGGCGACCACTTATCCGGAAACGGGCGGGGCGATGACCTACGTGCGCGAGGCCTGGGGAAAAGGCCTGCTTGCCTTCCTGGTGGGCTCGATGGACAGCATTTCCAGCACCTTTTACTGCGCCCTGTCCGCGGTTGGTTTTGCCTATTCGCTATCAGTCTTTGTTCCAGGGCTGCCCATCGTTCCGGTGGCCATCGCGGCCATCCTGGTGTTCGTCATGTTGAACATCCTCGGCGTGACCAACGTAGGAAATATCCAAATCGTGATGGGTATCATTTTGCTAGGCGCGTTTACGTTTTACATCGTCGGCGGGTTCTTGCTTCCTAACGGCTTCAGCACCGAAACTTTCCTAAGCAACGGCAAGTTTTTTGTCGGTAATAACTTCGGTCAAAACCTCACTTCTATCCTGCGCACCATTGCGCTCATTTATGCGCTGTATGTCGGCTTTGAGGTCATTGCGGACGACGCAGAAGAAGTGAAGAACCCCACAAAAAACATCCCCATAGCCATCATCGTCAGCCTGATTATCATCACGCTGGTCTATTCCCTTTCGGTAACGGTCGCGCTGGGGACGACGCCCTGGCAGCAGTTGGCCGGCTCCGAAACCGCACTTTCCGATACAGTCCGCAAGTTCTCCCCGATGCTTGGCGTAGCCATCATTGGCGCCGCCGGTATGGTCGGCGCGCTTACCTCGGTCAACTCCTCCATGCTGTCTGCCACGCGGGAGAGCTTCACGCTCAGCCGCGACGGCGCTTGGCCGGCTGTGCTTTCCCGCCTCAACAAGGCCCGCGTGCCGTTTATGGCTATCCTGCTCATCGGCTTGATTTCGATCTTCATCACCGGTATTGGTTTGGTCAATTTCCTCAGTTACATCACATCAGCGGGTTACCTGTTTGTGCTGTTCTTCTCGAACCTGGCGATGATCAAGCTGCACTCCAAATTCCCGTACATCCATCGCCCCTACAAAGTCCCATTATTCCCGCTGACCCCGATTTTGGCTTCGTTGACCTGTCTGGTGGTGATTTGTTTCTCAGAAGTGATGGCGTTAGCTTTCACGGCGGGGATCATCCTGCTGTTTACTTTGTATTATTTCGCGCGTCTTGGCGTGGCTGCCTGGCAGGAAGCCCACATCCGCAGCCTCTCTCCCGGCAGATACCGCCTGCTGCTGCCCGTTACGGATTTTTCGGGTCTGGACACGCTGATGAAAATCGGGGCGAGTCTGGCTGAAGCCAAGAGCGATATGAACATGTGCATGATGCTGGTTATGAAGCGCGGCACTGAGCAAACCGACCAGGCGCTTGAACATTTCCGACAGGCGCGCCAGTACGTCATGGAAAAATTCATCCACTACGCGGTCGAGCGCAACGTTCCCACTTATTCCAAGACGGTAACCGCCAGCACGCTCGCAGACGGGATTATCGACGAAATCAAAATGGACAATAACGTCCGGCTGCTGCTCCTGCGCATGCCGCGCGAAACTGCCGGACAAAACCTGATTAACGAAACAGTCCAGAAGCTTATCCGGGAGAATATCGTGAACATCGGCGTCCTGTACGACAAAGGCCTCTCTCAGCTGCAAAACATTCTGGTGCCGGTCGGCGGCGGGTATCACTGTAAACTGGCCATTCACCTTGCCCACGAGCTGTCCCTTATCAATAAAGGCCAGGCGGACTTCCTGCGCGTGGTGCCCTCCGATATTGTCCCGGAGGAGTATGAGGACCAGTTGGCCTATCTGCAGGAAATTGTGATGAGCGAGCTCTCCGGAATCCCCGCGGACGCGAGCCTGAATCTGGACCAATCCGATTCGGCGGCAGAATCCATCATCCGGCACGCCAGGCTTGGCAAAGCCGACCTGGTGATCATCGGCTCCAGTGAAGTCCTGCAGGAAGATGAAATTTTCGGTGAAATTGTTGAAAAAGTGGCCGCCGGCGTCCCTTGTTCCACGCTGGTAATCCGTCAGCACGAAAGTCAGGCTGCCTCCTGGCTGCGCCGGCAGCTCAAGAGCATGGAAAAAAGCGCCGAATAAGCTTTTTTGCCGCCTTTACGCGCCTGAGGACGATTTCTGAACAAGCGCGGAGATATCTCAATCGCAAACGCGCACCGGGCTAACATTTCGCTGCCTGAGCTTTCCACAAATCAACCCGCCCGAGCCTGCAGAGCCTTGTTCTCGCCGGTCTCCCGATACCCATCCACTTCGTGGTGGGCACATGCCGAGCGAGTGGTCTTGACCGAAGGTCTCATCAATCCGGTGAAACTGTTATCTGCTTGAAAATTCAATGCTTTGGAGACCTTGCGTTCAACTATTATTGCATGGTCAGAAGATCGTACAAGATAAAGATTCTTCGCTTCGCTAGCATGACCAATCCATTGTCCTGCTGAGCGCCAGCGAAGGATCTTCTTTTTCAAAAGATATGCCAGTTCTCACAATTTCTATCGCTGAGATAATTATCCCGCAGGGCGGATAAGAGAGAATATGACCCTCATCAGTCTCGCTGCGCTCGCCAGCTTTGCCTTTGGCACGCAAGCAGCCCCCAGGGAAGCTTTACATAATTACGCTGCGCTCGCCAGCTTTGCCTTCNNGCTTTGCCTTCGGCACGCAAGCAGCTCCTGGGGAAGCTTCTTTATGTGTAGGGCGGCTTGCGGTTTCAAGCCGCCGTTTGATAAAGCCTCTTTCAGCCATCTCCTCCGAGACGTAGTCCGCAGGGTAAGTTTGAAGATCCAAATTTGAAGATCCAAATTGAAGATTCAAATGAAGATTCAAATTTTCTTTCCCCATCTCAAAAAGGGTATACTTAA
>DDYQ01000034.1 GCA_002348005.1 Desulfobacteraceae bacterium UBA2230
GGAGAGCATGTCGATGATCTTGACCCGGTGCCCTTCCAGCGCCAGGTAGGTATGCTGGGGGTCGATTTCGTCATCCCCGATATGACCTACCTCCGCCAGAACCGCAAGAAGTTGGCCGGCGTTGTCCTGACGCACGCGCATGAAGACCATATCGGCGCGCTGCCTTTTTTGCTCCGGGACATTCATGCGCCGGTGTTCGGCACGCCTTTTACACTGGGAGTCGTGCGGCATAAGCTTGAGGAGTACGATTTGCTCCATTCCGCGGCCCTGTATGCCATCCATCCGCGCGAAACGCTCAAGATAGGCCCTTTCGAACTCGAGTTCATCCGCGTCAACCACAGTGTGGTTGACGGCATCGGCATCGCGATCCGCACGCCGCTGGGTACCGTTATCCACACCGGCGATTTCAAATTCAGCGAAACCATGATCGAGGGAATGGCCACCGATGTGGAGCGCTTCGCCCGTTATGGCGAAGAGGGGGTGCTGGCGTTGCTCTCCGATTCGACCAACGTAGAGAGCACCGGGCGAACCATGTCGGATGCCCATATCGGCGATGGCATGCGGCGGATATTTGAAAATTGCCCGGGCCGTGTCATCGTGGCCCTGTTCGCCTCCAACATCGGCCGTATCCAGCAGATCGTGGATATCGCCGCGGGCTGCAACCGCAGGGTCGTCTTTAACGGCCGCAGCATCGAAGTCAGCGTCAATATTGCGCGCAAGCTCAAGTTTCTGCGCATCCCTGCGGACATGGAGATCGGGATCGAACAGATCGGCCAGTATCCTGACGAGGAGATCGTCATCATCACCACCGGCAGTCAGGGTGAACCGATGTCGGCGCTGGCGCGCATGGCCGCCCGCACCCATAAACAGATCAAGACCAAACCAGGCGATACCGTCATCTTGTCATCCAAGTTCATTCCCGGAAATGAAAAGGCCATCAACACCATCATCAATGATCTCTACCGCTGCGGCGCCGATGTGATCTACGAGAAGATAGCCAATATTCATGTTTCGGGGCACGCCTTCCAGGAAGAACTCAAGGCGATGATCCGCATAACACGGCCGCGTTACTTCATTCCGATTCATGGCGAATACCGCCATCTGGTGCTGCACGCCCGCCTGGCCGAACAGGAAGGCATACCGCGCAAGAACATCCTGCTGGCCCAGGACGGCCAACCGATTCAGTTCAGCCCCGCAGGGGCCACACTCGGTGAAAATATCCCTACCGGACGCCTGATGATCGATGGCAAGGGAGTGGGCGATGTGGGACGCAGCGTACTGCGCGAACGGCGCATTCTTTCGGAAGAAGGAATGGTGGTGGTGAACATGGCCTTCGACGAAGACACCGGCGTGATCATCTACGGTCCCGACGTTGTCTCCAAGGGTTTTGTGTTTGAAACTGAAACCGGGCACTTGCTCGATGACGCCCAATGCGTGATACTGGAAATCGTAGAGGATGTGCCGCCGGAGGTTCCCAACCGGACCGACATTATCCGCACCCGGGTGCAAGCCGCCCTGCGCCAGTATTTCTTTTTCGCCATCGGCCGGCGGCCGGTCATTATGCCCTTTATCGTGGAAGTATGATCCCCACATGGCGTCGGCGGATTGTTCATGAAACAGCATCGGGGTGACAGGACCATGCGCAAAGAGATCATTGGCATTCTGCTCTTTTTCCTGGTCATTTTCGTTTTGATCAGCCTGTTCTCCTATCACCACACCGACCCCTCGATCCATTCCGCCGGCGCCTCAGGGCGCATACACAATCTTTTCGGACCCCTGGGAGCCCATGTGGCCGGCGTGCTGGTCGGACTTTTCGGGTTGGGGGCTTTCTGGCTGCCGATTTTACTGCTGCTGGCCGGTGTCCATTTTTTCAGCAGCCGTTCGGCCGGGGCGATCCTGCCGATCGCCATCGGCGGTTTGCTGCTGCTCGTCACCAGCGGCAGCCTGCTGGCGCTTCAAAAGGACCATTATGCCCTTATGGGAGCCCGCTTTTCATCCGGCGGCATCGTCGGGTTGCCTTTAAAGGCCTTTCTGCTGCGGGTGGCCAATCCGACCGGTGGCGTCATCATCCTGTGTCTGACGTGGCTGATCGGCTTCATTCTGGCAACTGGTTTCTCACTGGTGGTGTTTTACCGGCGGGGCCGGATTGCGCTGGTTTTTCTATTCGGCCGTATCCGTACGCTGATCGTCAAATGGAGCGAACGGCGCCAGAAGGCGGTCAAGCGCCGCCGCAAAGCAGAAGTAAAAGCCGCCGCAGCGCCGGCCGAGATAGAAATCAAGGCCCCGGTGGCACTGCCGGCACCCAAGCCCAAACCGGCACCCCAGCAGAAGCTTTTTGATTTCATGCGCGTGGACGGTGCGTTTCAGTTGCCGGAGATCAATTTCCTGGACGATCCGGAAGAACGGCCGGTTTCGGTGAGCAGCGACAACCTGCGCGCGCAATCCAAGCTCGTCGAAAATAAGCTTGAGGATTTCGGCGTTTACGGTCAGGTCGTGGCGGTTACCCCGGGCCCGGTGATCACCACCTACGAGTATGCGCCTGCGCCAGGAATCAAGATCAACAAAGTGGTCAACCTGCAGGACGATCTGGCGCTGGCGCTGCGCGCTGTTTCCATCCGCATCGTGGCGCCCATACCCGGCAAGGCCGCGATAGGGATCGAGGTGCCCAATGCCGATCGCGAAACTGTGCGCTTCAAGGAGATCGTGGCCTCCGCGGTATTCGAGAAAAGCAAATCCAAGCTGACCCTCTGCCTGGGCAAGGATATCGTGGGCAATCCCGTGGTGGCCGCCCTGGACAAAATGCCGCATCTGCTCATCGCCGGGGCCACGGGCGCGGGCAAGAGCGTGGCCCTCAACACCATGATCTGCAGCTTTCTCTACAAGGCCACTCCCGATGAGGTCAAAATGATCATGGTGGACCCCAAGCGCATTGAGTTGTCGGCCTATGACGGCATTCCGCACCTGATCACCCCCGTGGTCACCGACGCCAAGAAAGCCACCAACGCGCTTTTCTGGGCCGTCAAAGAGATGGAGCGGCGCTACGAACTGCTATCTGCCAAAAAAGCGCGCAATATCGTACAGTACAATCAGAAGATCGAGCGCGAACCCGGACCCGATCCGAATCCAGAGGCGCTCGAGGGAGAAGTTAAGCAGTCCCCGCGCACCCTGCCTTTCATTGTGATCATCATCGATGAACTGGCCGACCTGATGATGGTGGCTTCGCGCGATGTGGAAGTGGCGCTTACCCGGCTCCCCCAGATGGCCCGCGCCGCCGGTATCCACATCATCATGGCCACGCAGCGCCCGTCGGTCGACGTCATCACCGGCGTCATCAAGGC
>DDYQ01000217.1 GCA_002348005.1 Desulfobacteraceae bacterium UBA2230
TGCAGATCGCCAACAAGGGCTGGAAGCGGGCGATGCTCGAAAACTGCGAGATCAAGAGAGGCGCCAACGTGGTCGACGGACGGGTCACCTGCCAGGGGGTGGCGCAGGCCTTCGATCTGGCCTTCACGCCCATCGAGGCGGTTCTGGAGAATTAGCCCCGGTCCCGAAACAAAGCGAAAGGCGTGCGGTCCCTAAAGGCCGCACGCCTTTTTTATGTCACGGGTAAGCGGAATCTTAGAAGTAGAACTGCAGCCAGATGTGACCGAAGAAGGCGTTGTCATCGCTGCCGAAGACCTCTTCGGCGGCGTCTCCGGGCATCACGTAGCCGAAGGTGGTGTTGAGAAAGAGGTTGTCGCCGATCGGATAATCGATCATCAGGTTGATTTCGTCGGCCCATTCATCGGAACTGACCGGATCGCCCAGATAATTTTTCTCGACCAGCTTGTGCTTGATGTACATCAGGGCCACAGTCATCGGCTCCACGGGCGTAAAGCCCACTTCGGCGATCAAGGCCTCCTTGTTGCTGTTGGGCAGCTGCGCCTCGCCGACCAGTTCGCCGATCACCCAGCGGTTCCAGGCGGTGAAGGCGTTGAACATCGGATCGTACTCTTCCACATCGCCTTCGAACGGGGTGTCGTCTCCCGAGAAGTGGATGAAGGTGCCGCGCACATAGGGTTTGAGGTCGATGGGAAAGGTGTAGGTCGCCGCGGCCCAGTAGCCCAGCGCATCGCGGTCCTCGTCCCCGGCGTCCCCGCCCTGCAGGGCCACTTCGCCTTCCAGCTGCAGCCCGGCGAAGGTGGCGTCGAAACCGATGTCGTAAACGCGCGTGTCGTTTTCACGGCCCAGCCCGCCGCTGCCCTCGTCCTCTTCGTCCTTCTGGAACACGCCGCCATACAGGAATATCTTGTCGGTGATGTCCCAGCGCAGGTTCAGGCCGTAGACCTGGACGTTTTCTTCGGGCGCGCCGTCGGGGTTGTTCCAGAAGTACTTCACGTAGTCGCCAGCCTGCGCCCAGAAGAGGGTGCTTTTGAGGGCCCCGAAATCGCCTTCGAGTTTGGCGGCCAGCGGAAAGCTCTGATTCAGGTAAAGCCAGTTGGCTGCGCCCTGGTCATCGCCGTGGCCGATGACGAACCACTTTTCGATTTTGACATCCTGGTGGCCCAGGGTCAGGTCGAGGGGCGCCCCGAACATCTGGCCGAGCTTGATCCAGGCCTGATCGATGGCTACCCTGCCGTCGTTTTCGGTCACTCCGTAAAAATCCCTGCCTATGGTTTCCGCGTAAAAGGGCGCGAACTGCCCGCTCAAGGTGCCGAAATCCATCTTTTTCTCGGCGGTGAAACGGATCCGGCTGAACGTTTCGCCGTAGCTGGTGTTCGTATCGTCCCACACCTCGGCCCCGTAATAGGGGTTCTTATCGTAGCGGTAGAAAACATTCACGTCCCCGCCCACCGTAAACTTGTCGAAGACCTCGGAAAGCTGCTTGACCTCGACATCCGCCGTCACCGCCCCGACCAGCGCGGTGCTCAGCACCCCTGCCAACACCAGCACGCCGGTCCACCAACCCATGCTTTTCTTCATGCCATTGCTCCTCCTGTGTTAAGTGATGAGTACCAAACCTGTTCAGCCACAACCGTGGCGGTGGGAAAAGTGGTATGCCGGGATGTTGATGAAGCAAACAGAATGCCAGGCGCGGGGCCGCGCCCCAGGCGGACTGGCGGCGGCCTGCGTCGGCGGCGGCCGGGCGCATGGGTCAGGGATGACCCGAATCAGAAATCGGTGATGGTAAAAGCTTGCGAATACAGAAAAAAAAAGAAGGGCGTAAATGACCCATCTGGGGGCACCGTTATCACGCGCGCGGCGAACGGTCTGCAGGCGAGAAGGGCGTGGAACGTACCCGGCGGGGAGGGCGCGGCGTCGTTTAGCCTTCTCTTTAGAGCGCGGGCGGCAGGGGGCGGCCGCCGGGGTACACGCTTTTAAGGCGTGCAAGATTTTGAAGAACATAGATTATAAATACAAATATGGAACAATAAGCATCAAAAATAACTAATATGTAACATTAACCGCGGCTCTCTTCCCTGCCTGGTCGGTCCCACCTTGCGCCCCCGGCGGTATGAAATTTGCTCGCCAGAAAGCGGTCCACTGCACCGCGTGCGCAAAACGAGGACTTGTCGATGGCGCGCATTTGCGTTTAAACTACAGATGACGGGGAGCCGATCAGCCCCGCACACCAGGAGGATGAATACGTGAACGCTCAGGAATCCAAATCGCGCATCGAGGCTCTGATCGACGGCCTGGGAAAATGGGTCAGTCTGCTCATCGTTCTCATTATGGCGATCACGACCTGGGAGGTGATATCCCGGTACCTTTTCAACCGACCGACGACCTGGGCCTGGCTCGTCAATCGGCAGCTTTTCGGACTCTTTATATTGATGGCCGGTGCATACACGCTGGTACATCGCAGCCACATCCGAATCGAGATGATTTATGAACGCTACCCGGACAGGGTGAAAACGATTGTACAGTACCTCTCCTTCGCGGCCCTGGTGGTCTTTGTCGGGGCCCTCGTATGGCAGGGTGCGATAATGGGGCTTGACGCTTTTGCGGTCAAGGAACGCGCAGCCGGCATGTTTAAACTGCCTCTTTACCCACTCAAATTGCTGATACCGGTTTTCGGCGTCCTGTTCATTCTCGCCGGTATACCGGTATTTCTGAGAAAGAGATCGCATTAGGCGGGGTGATCATTAATCATGCAGGGATGATTGCCGAAACGACTGTTTAAACCGGTCGATATATTGAGTTAAATCGAAGAGATCTGTTCGGAGTGTGTCTTTTGAAGGTAAAGCATGTCGACTAAGCGCAGCCCTTCGGAAATGGAAGCCCTTATCGGTTCACTTGAAACGAAGCTTGCCGAAAGTGCTTCGAAAGTCAAGGAATTGGAAAATGTGAAGGCGGAATATGATCGCATGCTGGAAATTCTCAAAGAGGAATTTCTCTTTTACCGGCATGATCCTGAGGGCCGTTTTACTTTCGTTAGCCCATCTTATGCCAACATCCTTGGCTATGCCCAGGAAGAGTACGTGGGAAAAACGGCCGATGAGTCCTGGACCCCCCATCCTATCAATCAAGAAGCCGCCCGTCATACGAAGTTGAGCGGCATGGGCATCCGCCAACCCGCCTACGAAATGGAGATTTATCATAAAAGCGGCGCCTGTCGCCGTTTCTTGACCATCGAAACCCCTATTTTGGACCAGAACGGCCGCGTGATCGCGGTCCAGGGAACCGCGCGTGATATTACCGGTAAACGCAAGGCAGAGGAAAAACTCGAGCGGTACCGCAAACACCTCGAGGACCTGGTGCAGCAGCGTACGGTTGAACTGCAAAACTCGCAGAAACAGTTACTGGACATCATCGATTTTCTCCCGGATCCTACCTATGTGGTCGATCAAAATGAAATTGTGATCGCCTGGAATCGCGGAATGGCCACTATCACCGGGACCCCGGCCGTGCGGGTGATCGGCAAAAATTATCGGGCGCATGTTCATAAAATTCATTTGCGCGAGGGATCGCAGCAGATCGATCTGGTGCTCGGCAGAGACGAAAGTTCGGCAGCAAGAGACGGAGACCTCGAGCCGTATGGCATTCAAAATCGCGCAGGCACGTATTTTTCCGAAAAGCACATCGCGGATCTTAAGAATGGGCAAGCCGGCTATGTATGGATAACCACAGCACCCATTCTCGATGCGGCGGATTGCACCGTGGCCGTGGTGGAATCGATCCGCGATGTTACCCAGATGAAATTGGCCGAGCAGAAAATCCGCGAAAACGAACGGCGACTCTCCACTTTGATGGGAAATCTACCGGGCATGGCGTACCGCTTCGTCCAGGAAAAGCAAAATTGGATGGTCGAGTATGTGAGTGAAGGATGTCGGCAGCTTTTCGGCCTGGAACCTCAGGCGATCATCGGGCGGCCCCTGGAAGCGCTGAAAGCGCTGATCTACCCGGACGACCTCGGGCTTCTCGTGGAAAAAGTCTCCCGCGCCGTTGCAACCAAAGAGCCTGTACAGTTCGAATACCGCATTGTCAGTGCGGCCGGCGAAAAAAAATGGGTTTTCGACAAAACCGAGGTCTTTCAAACCAACCCCAGCGGTCCGCTGTCCCTTGAAGGCTACATGGCCGAGTTCACCATCTACAAGGAGATGGAAGAGCGGCTGGTGAGCGAGAATACGCTGCTGCGTTCAACTATTCGGGACCGGTATAAATTTCATGATATACTCGGTAACTGCCGGGCCATGCAGGATGTTTATGAGCTGATCGTAAAAGCGGCCGTGACCGAAGACAGCGTCTTTATCAGCGGCGAGTCGGGAACGGGAAAGGAGCTGGTCGCCAAGGCGATCCACCGTGCCGGCAAACGCAAAGACGGCCCGTTTGTAGCGGTCAACTGCGCCGCCATACCCGAAAACCTGATTGAAGCCGAATTCTTCGGTACCAGCCGAGGGGCGTTCACGGGCGCTAACGCCGATAAGAAAGGCTACCTCGAAACCGCGGATCGTGGAACCCTGTTCCTCGATGAAATTGGAGACATCAGCCCCAGTTTGCAGGTGAAGCTGCTGCGCGCCATCGAAGGCGGCGGGTTCTCGCCCGTGGGCAGCCGCAGGATCGTTCACCCGGATGTCCGCATTATTGCCGCTTCCAATAAAGATCTGGAGCAAATGGTTGCCAGCGGTGCGATGCGTCAGGACTTCTTTTTCCGGATCCACGTGATCCCAATTACACTGCCGCCGCTGAGAGAACGCGGCGATGATATTCTTATTCTGATCAATGTTTTCCTGAAACTCTACAGCCCAACTGAAAGCATCACCACGCTCACGCGGGACGATCTGGAGACGCTGAGGAGTTATCATTGGCCCGGCAATGTCCGAGAGTTGCAGAACGTCCTCAAGCGCTATATCGCCTTGCGCAATCTAAATTTCCTCAAAAAGAGCGTGAAGCGGCAGAATGCGCGGCCGGAAGTCTCCGAGTCCACTATCACGGGAGACCAAGGCTTTAAGGAGGCACTGGGCCAGGTGGAAAAAGATCTGATTTTGAAAATGCTCAATCAGGCGCACTGGAACAGGACCAAAACCGCTTCGCTGCTCGGGGTCTCGCGGAAAACGCTGTTTCGCAAAATGAAAGCGTGCGGGTTGGTGTAGGTGCAATGTGGGTCAAAAAAGCCCCATTGGAATTTTCTTTGTTTACAGTTCCATACACCAGTCTGCCCGCGCCGCCGGGGCTCAAATGACCCGTTCCCCGAATCAACCATCCGTTTTCCACAATTCAATGAGATAAAAGGCGGTTCGCAGCCCTGGTATGTTTATTGCTGAACCGTTCTGCGCGCGATCGGGCCGGGTAGCAACAGTCTGCCATCCGCTTTAATCCGTTCCCAGCATCATTTACCTCTGACTAGAATAGGAGCAGCGAATGAAAAGGCATACCATTTTCAGAAAGGCAGCAGGTTTGGGTATTGCGGTTATGACGGCACTTTCTCTGGTGTGGATGGCCGGACCGGCCATGGCGGTTACCCTGAAAATTCAGTCCGCCTTCCCGCATGGCGATCTTTCGATGGATTTGCTCAAAAAGTTCGCCGACGAAGCCGAGAAAAACAGCAATGGCAAAATCAAAGTCAAAGTCTTTGCCGATCCGGAGATCGTTCCGATGGATCAGCTCTTCGGGGCGACCAAGCGGGGCGTTGTCGATATGCTGCAATGCGCCGGCGTCATCTGGCAGGGCATCGTGCCTGCTGCAGGAGTGGAATTCGGATTGCCGATGGCCTACCGCATCGAAGGTGAAACCGAGTTCGCCAAACAAGCTGAAGCCATACGCGATTTCTTCTTCAAAGAAGGCGCCATTGACGTCATGCGGCAGGAGTATGCAAAGCATGGCCTCTATTTTCTGGATATCCATACGTATGGACCGGTACCCTTCATGCTCGCGCCCAAGCCCTATCAAAGCTGTGCTGACCTGAACGGCAAGAAAATCCGCACCGACGGCATTCTGCATTCCTATTTCGGCGGTGTGGGCATGCAGGGGGCGTCGATCAGCGGCCTGGAAACGTACATGGCGCTGAAGCTGGGAACCGTCGATGCGGCCGAATGGGATGTCAGCGCCGTGACCGGTCTCAAATGGAACGAGGTGGCTCCCTACTGGATCCGGGGAATGGAGAACGACCACTGCATCGGACACATTCTGATCAATATGAAGAGCTGGGAAAAATTGGGAGCGGCTGAAAAGAAAGCGCTGGAAGCGGCCGGCGAGGTTTACTGGAAGGCGTCTGTGGACGGATACGGCAAGGAACTGGAGAGTGTGCGCGCTCTGATCAAGGAGGGCAAAGTAAACGAAGTGATTCTGGACGAATCGTGCCAGGCTAAGTTTAAAGAAGTCGCCTACCAATTATGGGATCAGGTCGCCAAAGAAGATCCTACGAGTGCCAGGATGGTGGAGTTGTTGAAAAAGTGGCGCGGAGCAAAATAGAAGACCAGCAGGGATCGTCGTGCGCAGTTGATCGTTCGCGAAGGGATCGGAAGGCATGCCAAGTATCGAAGTAATCACCCTCGTTCTGTTCGGTGGATTGCTCCTCCTGCTGGCTCTTGGAATCCCGGTGGCTTTTGCCCTGGGGGGGTTGACCGTCCTGCTCACCTTTCTGCTCGAAGGACCGCAGGCGCTCTACACGGTGGCCAGCACGACCTATCAACAGATTACGAGCCCGACGCTCATGACGATCCCGCTTTTCCTGATCATGGGGAATTTCCTGGTTCATTCGGGTATTTCCGAACGGCTTTTTCACGCGCTGAGCTACTGGCTCTCGGGCGTACGCGGCGGGCTCGCGCTGGTCTCTATCGGGGTGTGTGTGGCACTGGCGATGTGCGGCGGCTTCGGCCCCGGTATTCTGACCATGGGATTGGTGGCGGTTCCGGCCATGCTCAAGCACAACTACCACAAGAGCATCGCCCTGGGTACGGTGATGGCGGGGGGCGTTCTGGGCGAATTGATTCCGCCGGCCATCATCATGATCATCTTTGCCTTTATCGCACGGGTGTCCATCGGCAAGCTGTTTTTTGGCGGGATTGTGCCCGGCCTTATCCTGGCGTGCGGTTACGTACTCTACGTTCTCATTTGCGCTTATCTGAATCCGGACGCCGCCCCGGGGTCGGCCGAATCGGTCACCTGGCGCATGCGCTGGAAAGCGCTGGGTGACATTTTCTTTCCCGCCTTGTTGATCGTGCTTGTGCTGGGTTCGATTTTCTTCGGCATCGCCACACCCACCGAGGCGGCCGGCGTCGGCGCCCTTGGCGCCCTCGGCATTTGCGTCGCCTATCGTAAACTGACCTGGAAAGTGTTGATCGACTCCTGCACGGACACCCTCAAAATCAGCGGCATGGCGCTTTGGATCCTCATCGGCGCAACCCTTTTCGGAGTCTTTTATGCCAGCGCGGGAGCACAGGACATGGTCATGGGTCTGGTGGAAGGGCTCGAAGTGAACCGCTGGGTCATTCTTTTCATAATGCAGTTCATCCTGCTGGCATTCGGCATGTTCATGGATGATTACGCGATCGTCACGATCTGCGCCCCTATTTTCCTGCCGGTTGCACTGGCCCTGGGGTTCGACCCCATTTGGTTCTCGATCATTTTCATCATCAATATGCAGGTCGCCTACCTGACACCGCCATTCGGCTGGGCCCTGATCATGATGAAGGGCGTGGCCCCCGTACAGGTCACCACCCGAGACATCTGGCGATCGGTGCCTCCTTTTACGCTGATGCAGGTGTTCGTGCTGGTGTTGACCATGGTGTTTCCGGAAATCGCCACCTGGCTGCCCAATAAGGTTTTTTGAAGCTTCGGATATCGTGCTGTAAGAACCAAGGAGGAATACATGAGGAATCTTTTGCGTATCAACCTGAACGCGCAACGCTACGCGTTGTCACCGCTCCCGGATGCGTATCTGAACTTAGGCGGACGGGCCTTGACGTCGAACATCATCGCCGCCGAAGTACCGCCCCGGACAGATGCCCTGGGGGAGGCCAACAAAGTGGTCATCGCCGCCGGTATCCTGGCGGGGACCGCATTCCCTAATAATGGGCGGCTTTCGATCGGCGCCAAAAGCCCGCTGACCGGGACGATCAAGGAAGCCAACGCAGGCGGCAGCGCCGCCCAGAAAATGGCGCGTCTCGGCATTCAGGCCATCGTGCTGGAAGGCCGGGCACGTGAACTGATCACGGTCAAGATCGATAAAGACGGCGTGCAATTTTTCTCCAGCGCCAACCTGAAGATGGTCGGCAATCTGGACTGTATTCAGGCGTGCCGGATGGAGCACGGCGATTCGATCAGTGTCATCTCGATCGGACCGGCGGGCGAAATGGGCCTCAAGGCCGCCGCCGTGATGGTCAGCTCGCCCGATTTCCATCCCCGTGCCGCGGCCCGTGGCGGTCTGGGGGCCGTGATGGGGTCTAAAAATGTCAAAGCCCTTGTCATCGATGACCAGGGCGGCGCCGCACCGGAAATCAAGGATAAGGCCCTGTTCAAGGCAGCGGTTAAAGCCTATAGCGAGGGTGTGACCGCGCATCCGCTGGCCCAGGGATTCAAGCATTTCGGCACCCCCATTCTGGTGAATATGATCAACAGCCTGGGCGCTTTCCCGACCCGAAATTTTTCAAAAGGTCGTTTTGACGGTGCCGAAAGAATTTCGGGCGAACACCTGGCCGATCTGATGAAAAAGCGGCCCAATGCCGAGAGTGTGCACCGTTGCATGAGCGGCTGTCTGATGAACTGCTCCAACGTATTCACCGATGAAAATGGAAAAGTGGTGGTCTCCGGGCTGGAATACGAGACCCTCGCATTGATGGGTTCCAACTGCATGATCGACGACATCGATGCCATCGCCCGAATGAATGCCGTCTGTAACGATGTGGGATTGGATACCATGGATGTGGGCGGCGCCCTGGCCGTGGCGATGGAGGCCGGCCTGATTCCCTGGGGCGACGGCTCGCGGGCATTGGCGCTGTTGCAACAGATTGCATCGGGAACCGACAACGGTCGCATGATCGGCAACGGCTGTAAGCATGCTGCCGAGAAGCTGGGCGTAACGCGCATTCCGCATGTCAAAGGGCAGTGTCTGTCCGGCTACGATCCCCGCGTGTTGAAAGGGACGGGAGTCACCTACGCCACTTCCACAATGGGTGCTGATCACACCTGCGGCAACGCCCTGCCCAGTCCGGCCAACCCGACCTACGATCCTGCGTCCGCAACGGGGCAGGCGCCGGTTTCGCATTTTCTGCAGCGCTATTTCGCGGCCATCGATAGTCTGGGGGTATGCCTTTTCGCGGCCCTGCCGCCCCTGGATATGCCCGATCTGCAGAAGCATCTTGTCGACAGCACCAGTGCGTTACTGGACGAGTCCCTCTCACAGGACTATCTGATGCGGCTGGGCGATGCGGTCCTCAAGGCCGAGCGCCGCTTCAACCAGGCTGCCGGATTCGGCGCTGCCGATGACAGACTTCCTGGTTTCTTCAAAACCGAAGCCCTGCCGGGGGCAGGGACCTTCGACGTGGCGGATGAAGAACTGGATTCCATCCATACTAAATAATCAAGGAGTGGACCATGATCACCGAAAACGAATTGGCTGAGCTTTCATATCACGATGCCCCCACCATCAAAACCAGCATACCCGGACCCAAAACCCTGCAGTATCTTGAGGACTCCATTGGCAGCGAGTCCATGGCCCGCGGCGGCGGCAAATTCCCGCTGGTGTTTGCCGAAGGCAAAGGGGCAACGATAAAGGATCCCGACGGCAACGTCTATATCGACATCACTGCAGGCGTGGCGGTCAACTCCGTTGGCCGATGCCATCCCCGCGTGATAGAGGCCATGCAGCGCCAGATGCAGAGCCTTATGCATGCCAGCGATATTTCAAACGTGCGGCGCACCGATCTGGCCCGGAAAGTGGCCGGCATCATGCCGCGCGGATTGAAGAACAACTGCATCACCTACTTTGCCCAGAGCGGCAGCGGGGCCGTGGAAACAGCCATCAAGTTCGTTCGCAAAATCACCGGACGGACGCAGATCGCCGCCTTTCACGGCGCCTATCACGGCGTATGGTGCGGCTGCAATTCTCTGACCACCGGCGACCAGTACCGCAAGGGGTTCGGGCCTTTTATCCCCGGCGTGATCCACTTGCCTTATCCGTACTGCTACCGCTGCTGCTTCGGGATGGAATATCCCAGCTGTGAACTGCGCTGCGCCCAGTATGTTGATTATGTGCTGAATACACCCTACACCGGCGCGGACGACGTCGGCGCGCTGATCATCGAAGCCCAGCAGGGCGAAGGCGGATACGTGCCGCCGCCGCCGGGATACCTCGAAATGATCAAGAAAGCCTGCGAAAAACACGGCGCCCTCTATATTTCGGATGAAGTTCAGGCCGGTGCGGGGCGCACGGGGAAGATGTGGTGCATCGAACATTCCACCGTCGAACCCGACATGATCACCTGGGGCAAAGGCATGGGCGGCGACGTGCCCATGGCCGGACTTTCCATTCGAAAAGACCTGGCCGCCAAGGTGGAGGATCATTCGCAGCCCAACACGTTTGCGGGCAATGCCGTGGCCGCGGTGGCCTGCATGACCAACATCGATATTCTCACTGAAAACGACAGGGCCCTGATTAAACGGGCCGGCGAACTCGGCGAGGAGATCAAAGATCAGCTTCGCGAGGGGGGCAAAGATATCCGCGTGATCGGTGATGTACGCGGCCGCGGCCTGATGATCGGCATCGAGATGGTCGAGGACAAGCAGTCGCGTGAACCGTTGAACCGCGATGCAGTCGGCAAGATCATCATGGGGATGCTCGAGCGGGGGCTGGTGATGGTGCCCTGCGGCCGCTTCGGCAATGTCTTCCGCTTCATGCCGCCGCTGATTTTAACACGCGAACATGCCCGCAAAGCCGCAGACATTCTGCTGGAGACGGCCAAAAACATCTAAAACCGGTGGAGCATATCCGGATTGAGGGCAATTGTGTCGGTCTGCCGGGGTCCTAAACCCGGCAGACCTGTCTAGACATCCGGAAAAAGTGCGCGCGCTGGCCTGGCAAGCGGGTTCATTTTGAAAGATGCCGGACACCCTCGGGTTTTCTGCTTATGAGCGCGGCACCACCCGGTTGGGGCCATATCCCAGGTTCCGTCCTCCTCCCGCTTCGGTATCGGGCGCTATCTGGCGTGCTTCAAGGTGATGCTGCAAGGCCTTCTGATCGAACTGCGATTCCAATTGAGAAAGCTCCTGCTGTAATCTGATCAGCCGGGCACCATCTGGATTCTGCTTGATCAGTTCGGCCTGCATGGTCAGGCGCTTTTCGGCCATCTGATCCCGCAGGTCGCGCGTGTCGTCCAGAAACTTTTCCCGGGCGGCCTCCAACTTCCGTGCATCTTCCGGCGCTACCTGGTTCTGAATGGCACGCAGGGGATAACCACTCCCTTCCATATATTTATCGGTCACTTCGTAGCCTTGGCCCATCAGGTCCGGTCCCATGCCGTAACCGCCTCCATGGGCAAACACCATGGTGGCTCCGGCCAAAACCATCATCGCAGCAAGAATGATGTTTTTGTTGCGGATTTCCTGCATTGGTTTTCTCCCTTCCCACTTGAATTGAACCGGCAGGTCGGAGCGATAGAGCGAGCGACATTGCACCGATACTCGCCCCCGTCCCGAACTCTCCCATTTCTGACCTAATATGTTTTCGTAACGGATATTGTCAAAACGCCCCATTCACAGGTCGCGCATGATCGGGTTGAAAGGCGCGGCCTGTAACGGCAGAGTGTCAGAGATCCACCACGACGCTGTTGCCTTTACAATCAAATCCTGCATATTCACTAAGCTGACATCAGGTTGGACATCGAGGCGCCCCCGGACAGAGTCGCCGGTTCCTACAGACAGTCCCGTTGGCCCGGAGCTGAAACGGCGTCGTGGTCCCAGGACTTCGCCGCCTCTGAAATGCGTGTGTGAGCGGCTCGGACCCAAGTCATACCCGCAGACAGTCGCCAACCGTGTAAGGAAGGAGCAAAGGTATGAAGAGAATCGTTGTGGGCATGACGGGTGCATCGGGCGCCATTTACGGCATCCGGTTTCTCGAAGTTCTTTCGACGATGGATATCGAAACCCACCTTGTGATCTCGGAGGCCGCCGAAAAAACCATCGAACTCGAAACGCCATGGACTATGAAACAAGTGAAAGACCTGGCGCACACGTGTCATGAAAACAAGAATATCGGCGCCAGCATCGCCAGCGGTTCCTTTTTGACCGATGGGATGGTGGTGATTCCCTGCACCATTAAAACCCTGTCCAGTGTCGCCAACTCCTATAACGACAATCTGCTGGCGCGGGCGGCCGACGTCACCATCAAAGAGAAACGCAACTTGGTCCTTGTTGTCCGGGAAACCCCCCTTCACAAGGGGCATCTGCGCCTGATGATGGCGGCCGCCGATCTTGGGGCGACGATTCTGCCGCCGGTGCCGGCGTTCTACACCCATCCACGGACAATCGATGACGTCGTCAACCAGCTCGTAGGCAAAGTTTTGGATACCTTCCACATAGAACACAACCTCTTTCGCCGCTGGGGTAGTGCTGAGACCGACCGTGCCGTCGCCGGCAAAGCGCAAAACGAATACGTGCAGTTGAAAAAGAGTCGCGCGAAAGACTGAGCGCCATCCCACCCCCAGATTGAACAATACTTCGCGCAGTTGATACGGCCCTCGTTGCTGGTACTTGAGCTGCAACTTTCATGCGACATTCCTCACTGTGGCCAGCCATTCCCGGAATCAGCAGGGTTCCGTCGCGGCACGGGCCAACGCAAGCAGTCAGGACGGTTTGCCGCCGGGCTTGCATTCGCGCGTGCGCCGGCCTATTTTATCGGCATGACAACTGAACCGATGACCCCTGAAGATCTCGGCGCATTGCGCCTCGCCAAGAACCTGTTGGAGAACCCGGGTTGGGCGGTCAAGGCCACTGCATTGATCGGCACGCCGCTGGAGAAGGGCATGAACATGTTGCCGGAAAAATGGTCCGGTCAGATCAACCGCAGCGTGCGGGTGGCGTTGGGAATGGCGCTGCGGATTGCTGCCGGGTCTTTGGCCGAAGCCCCGGGACGGGCTTCCGCCGAACGCGCGCACACTTTTGCGGCAGCGGCCGGCGGGGGTGTCGGTGGAGTTTTCGGTCTGCCCGGTTTGCTGGTGGAGTTGCCGTTTTCGACCGTGATCATGCTACGCTCCATCGCGGAGATCGCGCGTAGCGAAGGAGAGTCGATCCACGATCCGGAGACGCTGCTCTCCTGCCTGGAGGTATTCGCCCTGGGGGGTCGCTCCAGCAGCGATAACGCCGCCGAGAGCGGCTATTTCGCCATGCGCGCGCTGCTGGCCCGCAGTATGCAGGAGGCCGCTCAGCATATCGCTTCAAAGGGGCTGAGCCAGAAGGGAGCCCCGGTGCTGGTGCGCTTCATCGGCCAGATCGCCTCGCGATTCGGCATCACCATCGGCGAGAAAGCCGCGGCCCAGGCGCTGCCCATGTTGGGAGCGGCCGGCGGCGCGATGATCAACACCGTGTTTATCCGTCATTTTCAGGACACGGCGCGCGGACATTTCACCGTTCGGCGGTTGGAACGCGTTTACGGAGCCGAACGGATTGCGCAGGAGTATGCCGCCCTGGTTGTTTAAGAGGGTTATCAATCTTGATCGATGTCGTCTGCGATCGGACTCGAAGTCAGTACTCCGCATCTGAATTCGATTGACTCAGCCTTCAGCCTGGGCGGTTAAATCTGCGCCCGCATCTGATCCAACAATTCGACCATTTCAGCGTCATCATCGAAGCAGAATTGCATCTCGACAAAGCGCTGGCGCAGCGCTATCACCGGTTCCTTTATATCTTGGCCGCGCAGAATCAGATCGGCCATCAACTGGGCAACCTCCTGGAAGTCGTCCTCGCGCATACCGAAGCGGGTCATTTCCGCAACCCCCAGACGCAGGGCGCCCGAGGCGGTGAAGCCCTCCTCCTGGGGCACCGCCTGAAAATTGCAGATGATGTTGTTTTCCTCGAGCAGTCGCGCGATACGCGGACCCTTGGCATAGCCCACTTCGACGATCACCTGGTGGGTCTCGGTGAAGTCGATGCCCGGATCACCGGCGACGTCCAGGCCGGCCGCTTTGAGCGTCCGGGCAAACGCCTTGGCGTTTTTGACCACCTGGGCGGCATAGGGTTCGCTGAAGGTGTTCATTTCCATGGCCGCCAGCAGCAATCCCAGCAGGGTTCCCAGATGGTGGTTGCTCACCGCGCCCGGAAATGCGCGACGCTGCACTGCTTCCCAGAGTTCGAGACCCAGGGGTTCCTCTTCGGCATAATCGGCCGCCACAACGCCGCGCTGGGTCCCGAAGAAGGTTTTATGCGTCGATCCGGTTACCAGGTCGGCGCCCTCCGCAAAGGGTTGCTGAAAATGGGGGCCCACCAGGCCCAGAACGTGGGCCATGTCGTACATCAGGACCGTATTCAGGCCCAGGTCATCGATGATGCGGCGTAATTCGGCGACCGGTTCTTTATGCAGGATCATGCTTTTGCCGAGGATGATCAGTTCGGGCCGGAAGCGTTCGATCAGCGCCCCGCAGGCCGAGACGTCGATAGCATAGGGGTTGTCAGGCAGAACGGGAAAGTTGATCACCGCCGGCCGTTCGCCTTCGGGATCCCGCATCACGAAGTCGCGCAGGGCCCCCATGGGCTGAGCGCTCAGGTGGCCGCCGCGGATGATATGATGATTCATGACCCGCCGGATGCGCCGCTGTTCGTTCTTACGATCGGTCCGGTTGATGAAATCAAGCATGGCGCTGAAGACCACCATGTTGGCCATCTGCCCTGAAATCGGTCGGGTTTCGACCTGATGGCACCCCAGGAAGCGGCACATTTCTTCGCACAGGGCCTGTTCCACGGCGGCGATGAAGTCGGTTCCCTGATAATAGAATACATCCGCATCGCCGAAGGCCTTGACGGTTTTGTGCTCCGCGTAACGGCCGACGGGATCCTGGATGGAAAGCAGGCGCACCAGCTTTGAGGGCGTCATCTCCGAGGGGATCAGGTTGATGCATTCCTGCTGGCGCCACTGTGTGTTGGCAATGGAGGCCTGCGCCCAGTGTTTGGCGGTTGAGCAGGTTTCACAGGCTGGTCGGCGGCGGCCGGCACGATAGTCGGACCAGGTTATGGCGCGCGCGTAGGGCGGTGCCTCGCTGCGCAGGAGGTAGGGCATGATGCCGGCTCGCAATGTCTTTCCCCTGACGTCGATTTCGATTTCGGCGCCGTCCGGGAGGCGGCTGTCGACCAGGGCCATGCCGATGGCCCGGCGTTCGGTTTGATCGCTGATCACGGCGCCGATACCACGGCCCTCGAAGCGGTAAAACGGGACCATGGTGCCGCTGGTGACATAACCGGCCGGTTGGCCGCGAAAGCGCACGGTCGCGCCGGCGCGGGCGATCCCCTTGTCGATTACTTCGAAGGTGCGGATCATCTGCGGCAATGCGGCAGCGCGGCTGAAGTGACCGGCGGCGGCGGCCTGGTAGGCCTCGAACTGGCTCAGCAATGCGGCTCGGCCGATATAGTCGCCCTTGAGGGACGCGAAGCTGACCGCGAAACGCGCCAGGGAAAGCGCGAAAATCGGAATCGGACGGCCCTGGTCGTCGAGACCGAGCTCGTGGCCGTAGAGCGGCAGCGCCGCTTCCAGCCTCAGGGTGTCGCGGGCGCCAAGACCCACCGGACGGGCACCCTCGACCAGCAGGCGGTCCCAGACGCTCGCCGCAGCCTGGACCGGCATGAAGAGCTCGAAACAGAGCGGTTCGCCGGTGTAGCCGGTGCGGGCCACCCACACGCCCACATCGTTGTACCGGGCGATGCTCAGGGCATTGCGGCGCGGCTCGGGAAGGGCCTGCGCTCCGATCAGTTCGGTCAGGATGGCCTTGGATTGCGGCCCCTGGAGGCTGATCATGGCGAGATCGTCGGTCAGATCTTCAAGCGCGACATCATCGTTGTTTCCCCGGACCTCCATCAGATGCCGCCAATCTTTGTCCCGGTTGGAGGCATTGACCACCAGCAGGAATGCGTCTTCGAAGAAGCGGTACAGGTAGGCGTCGTCGAGGGCTCCCCCTTCAGGATCGGCCAGCATCGTGTACTGG
>DDYQ01000188.1 GCA_002348005.1 Desulfobacteraceae bacterium UBA2230
CAGCGTGCTTCTTTCGGGTAGTCGCTGGCAGAATACTGTGCTCAAGACGACGATCGATGCCGTCAGGGCAGCCGGGCGTCGCAGCAGCCTGATCCCATTGTTCGATGATCCTGATCTGATTGCCCAGGCCGTCGAGTATTATCGCCCCGACATCCTGCACTTTTGCGAAGCACTGGGCGCTGCACCGGGTGATCCGGAACTGGCGTTTGTAGTTGAGCGCCAGAAGCGGATTCGCCGCCGCTTTAAACAGCTCCAGATAATGCGCTCCATCCCCATGGCCGTAACCGGCCGGACGCACATGGTTCCTTCACTGGAGTTGGCGGCGCGTTTCGAGCCTTACAGCGACTGGTTTCTGACCGATACGCTGTTGATGGACCGCCATGGGCAGGAACAGCCCGTAAGCGGATATGTCGGTATCACCGGGCGTACCTGTGACTGGGACGTTGCCCGGCGGCTGGTTGCGGGCAGTTCGATACCCGTGATACTGGCAGGCGGCATTGGGCCCGACAACGTCCAGGAGGGCATCGCGGCGGTAAATCCTGCCGGAGTGGATAGTTGCACCTTGACCAATGCCGTCGACCCGGCAGGCCTTCCGATACGCTTCCATAAGGATTACACTAAGGTCAGGAAATTGGTGGAGGCCGTTCGCCAGACAGGGTAGGCGACCCAAAACGCCCGTTGCCGAAAGACAACGTTTTCCGTGGACAAATCTGTTTTTATCATTAATGAACGAAGAGGAGATCGGCAATTATGCTTGAAAGCGGCGATTTACGAAAAGGAACCAAGCTCGAAATCGATGGCGAGCCCTATGTCATCGTGCAATTTGAATTTGTGAAGCCAGGCAAGGGGCAGGCCCTCTATAAATGCAAGTTAAAGAACATGATTACCGGATCACAATTCGACCGGACCTATCGATCGGGCGAAAAGTTCAAGCCTGCCGACCTTGAAGAAGTGGAAATGGAATATCTATACTTCGATGGCCAGAACTATTGCTTTATGAACACGTCCAGCTACGAACAGGAAATGCTGACTCCCGAACAGGTTGGCGACGCCAAATCGCTCCTAAAAGAAAATACACTCTGCAACGTACTGCTTTTCAGCGGGAGGGCAATCGGGGTTACGCTGCCTAATTTTGTAGAACTGCGTATCGTTGAAGCCGAACCCTGGGCCAAAGGGGATACCGCCGGCGGAGATTCCAAACCGGCCAAACTGGAAACCGGCCATGTGGTACAGGTGCCGCCATTTGTAAACGAAGGCGAACTTATTCGCATCGATACGCGCACGGGCCAATATGTTGAACGCGTCAAAGGGTGATCGGTTGGGTTCAAATGGGCGCGCGTAATGAGGTGCTGAGTGAAAAGCCGGGTGTTATGTGCTGGGTTCCGGGCAGATTCCTTCGCCCGGCGCTCAGCACCAACATCAGGCCTGCAGATTGTCTGAAGAGGTCTGGTCGATGGGTTTTTTGACGCTGGGGCGCACCAGATATTCCTTAATGCGGTTTCCCTCTTTGGCTTTGACGACGATGTCGTAATCTCCGATCGTAACTTCTTCGTTCTGGTCGGGGATGCGGCCAATCTGTTCAAGAACGTATCCGGAGAAGGTATCGTATTCGGCCGATTCAGGAATATTCATTCCGATGATGGAATTAACCTCTTCGATATCGGTTTTGCCGAGCACGATCCACTCCTTGTTCTTCCGTTTGACAATCAAGGGTTCTTCTTTATCCGTTTCGTCGCGGATTTCACCCACGAGTTCCTCCAGGGCGTCCTCCAGTGTTATTAAGCCCGAAACCCCACCGTGTTCGTCCACCACAATGGCCATATGCGTCTTGCGCTTTTTGAATTGTTGCAGCAAAGAATCCAGTTTTTTATGTTCGGGAACGAAGTAGGGCGGTCGCATGAGCCGGCGCAGGTCGGCCGGTCCCTGGCCGCTGGCCAGGTGGGTGAGCAGATCCTTGACATTCAATATGCCCACCACATTGTCTATGGAATCTTCGATAACAGGGATTCGAGTAAAACCCGAAGCGGTGATCGTTTTTAGATCGAGCGGTGCCTCGGCTTCGATAACGAACATATCCGCGCGCGGTGTCATGATCTCGGAGGCGTTGGTATCGTCCAGTTCAAAAACGCGGTGAATCAGTTTCTGTTCTTCTTCATTGATTTCACCCTCCTCGCGAACCACTTCCACAAAGGTTATCAATTCCTCTTCGGTGACGCTGGGGGTACGCTTTATCCGGCCGGTCAGCTTGGGAATGAAATCCAGAAGGAAAACGATCGGCAGAAATATGATCGAGAGCCAGTATATGGGGTAGATCACCAGGCGGGCAATTAAGACATTGTTGCGTGTAGCCACCGATTTGGGGAAGACTTCACCGAAGACAAGGATCAAAAAGGTCATTCCGAAAGTGACCCACCCGAGAGCGTAGCTGGAAAAAAGCGAAATTGCCAACGAGGTCGCCAGCGCCGAGGCGGCGACATTGACGACATTGTTGCCCACTAGAATCGTGCTGAGCAGCCGGTGGGGATTATCCTTCATGCGCTTGATCAGCGCGTACACATTACCCTTCTGCTTGGCAAGATGGCGCGCCTTGGTGCGGCTGATCGAAAACAGCGCGGTTTCGGAGGCCGAAAAGAAACCGGATAGAATTAGGAGGCTGATCAGCAATGCGATCCTTTCAGACATAGTTCAATTCCTCGAACTATGGCAGGCACCACACGCCACCCTTCCGTCGTTCTTTTTCGGGACCAACCGGTCGATCAAGGCGATTAATGTGCAATAGCAAAGAAGAGACAGACTAACAGCGGATAAAAATGGGTCGTCCAAGACTTGATTTTCCCTCCTGACAAAGGCATACCCATATCGAAATTAATATAGCTTATATATCAAAGAATCCAACCTTTTCAAGGGAATAAAAATGCGTTCAGGCCTCGGGAACCACCTCACAAAAACCACACGCCCATGAGCGTGGCAGAGTACATCCAAGCGCTGGGCGCCTCCCGCTGTCTCGGGCAGAGCGTTAAAGGGTATCGTTTCGTTGAACCGCAGCCGGCGGCCAGCGGGTCTTTGCCGCCGCTGGCTGAAAAGACGCACCGACTGTTAGCCGGATTAGGACGGACTCAGCTTTATGACCACCAGGTCAAGGCCCTGCTGAGTATTCTTGATGGCCATCATACAGCGATTTGCACGCCCACTGCCAGCGGCAAAAGCCTGATCTACAATGTGGCCTTTTTCGATGCCTTTTATTGCAATCCACAAGTCCGAGCGTTATATCTTTTTCCGCTCAAAGCCCTGGCCCAGGACCAATTGGCTGCGCTGGAACGGTGGCGCTCAATCGACGGAAAATCAGGGCCTACTGCGGCGATCTATGACGGCGACACCTCTGCCTACCGCCGCGCCAGGATCCGGCGCGAACCGCCCAATATCGTGCTGACCAATCCCGAAATGCTGCATGCGGCGCTGCTGCCGTACCATGACCGCTGGCGTGCATTCTTCGAGCATCTCGCCTTTGTCGTGATCGACGAGATGCACAGCTACCGTGGCCTGGGCGGGGCGCATATGGCTCAGGTCATTGTCCGCCTGCATCGTATCTGCGACCATTACAATGCCCGGCCGCGCTTCATTCTTACATCGGCAACAGTCGCCAACCCCGAACAATTGGCCACTCAACTGAGCGGCTTGCAGGTGCATACGATTCAGCACAGCGGGTCAGCTGCAGGCGCCCGCCATTGCGTCTTGATCGATACCGACAAGAGCCCCGCCACGACAGCCATTTTGTTGATGAAGGCGGCCATTGCGCGCAACCTGCGCACGATTGTGTATACCCAATCGCGCAGGATGGCTGAATTGATCGCCCACTGGAGCCAGAGCCAGAGCGGCGCACTGGCAGGTCGGGTCAGCGTTTACCGGGCCGGTCTGCTTCCCGAAGAGCGGCGTGAAGTCGAACAGCGGTTGAAAGACGGCCGGTTGGCCGCCGTAGTGAGCACCAGCGCGCTGGAACTTGGAATCGATATCGGGAGCCTCGACATCTGCATTCTGGTGGGCTATCCAGGTTCGATGATCTCCACTTTGCAACGCGCGGGAAGAGTAGGAAGGCAGGGGCAGGAATCGGCCTTGATCATGATTGCCGCCGAAGATGCCCTCGATCATTATTATATCACTCATCCGGGTGCTTTCTTCGAAGGCCGTCCGGAGGCGACGGTGGTCAACCCGGATAACACGCTGATTGTCAAAGCCCACCTGGTCTGCGCCGCCGCCGAGATGATGCTCGATTCGAAGGAGTCCTGGATCAACCGCCCGGCGGTCAAAGCGGCGGCGGCGGAACTGGAGGATTGCGGGGCGCTCATGCGCACCGCTGACGGCAAACGGCTTGCCACACAGCGGCGTTATCCGCATCGAGATGTCAATTTAAGGGGTTACGGACAACGACATGTCATCGTAGAAGCTGACCGGGAGACTACCATCGGCGAAATAGACAGCTTCCGCATCAACCGGGAAACGCATCCCGGTGCGATCTATCTGCACCACGGAATGACCTACCGCATCGAGGATTGTCAGTCGGGCCGCAATATCGTGAAAGCCCGGAGGGTCGAAGTCGATTATCATACCCGCGTGCGCTCCACATCTACTGTGACCATCATCGATACGGAGGGTCAAAAGCCGATCGGTTCGACGCAGGCATACAGCGGCATTATCCGGGTGACCGAGCAGGTCGAAGGTTATGATCGCATTGACAATGCTTCCGGGAAAGTTGTCGCGTGTGTTCGCCTGGCACTGGCTCCGTCCGTATTTGAAACCCAAGCGCTATGGTTCGCTGTGCCGGCTGAATGCATTGACGGGTTATCGGCACGCGACTGCGACCCCTTGGGCTCCTTGCATGCCGCCGAACATGCAGCCATCGGCATCATGCCGCTGCTGGTGCTCGCGGATCGCAATGACGTGGGCGGCCTTTCGACGCTTTTCCATCCTCAGGCCGGCGGTGCGGCAATCTTTATCTACGATGGAATTCCGGGTGGTGCTGGCTTGAGCCGCCAGGCGTATCTCCATATCGGCGAGTTGTTCATGCGGGCTGAAAAGAGTATCGCCACCTGCCAATGCGAAAAAGGGTGCCCGGCTTGCGTCCATTCGCCTAAATGCGGTTCGGGCAATCAGCCTATTGATAAGGCGGGCGCCTGGCGGTTGCTGCAGAAATTGCAGGCCAGAGACACGATCAGGGCGTCACGCGCAAATACATCGGCAGCGATCCGCCTCACACCGAATGAACCGGTTGCGAAGGCGACCCCTCCCCATTACGGTGTTTTGGATCTGGAAACACAGTTTTCGGCTGAGGAGGTGGGCGGCTGGCATCTGGCCAGCCGCATGCGGGTCAGTTGCGGGGTGGTCTACGACAGCCGCGTCGATCAGTACGTAACGTATCACGAGAATCAGGTACACGGCCTGATCGACCACCTGCAGCAATTCGATATCGTGGTAGGGTTCAACATCAGGCGCTTCGACTATCGGGTGCTGGCAGGTCACTCGGATTTCGACTTCGACCGACTGCCGACTCTCGACCTTCTGGAGATCGTTCGCCATCAACTGGGTTACCGGATTTCGCTCGATCATTTGGCCAGGGCAACACTCGGGGCATCCAAATGCGGCAGCGGCCTGGATGCGTTGCGCTGGTGGCGGCAAAAACGCATCCGCGAGCTTGTCGAGTACTGCCGCCAGGATGTGGCGATCACCCGCGACCTTTATCGGTATGCGCGAAACAACGGGTATCTGCTGTTCCAGGATCGTAATGGATGCATGCTGCGCATTGTCTGCAAAGTCGGTTCGCTCAACCCATGTGGGCCAGGCGCTGGTCGAACATCTTCCCGACCCCGTATTCCTGCCGGCGCATGAAGCGTTCCCTGGCCGGACCGATGATTTGCATCTCGGGATGTCGCTGCTGGACCTCTTGTGCGATCTTCATCTCCTTGGTGCAGCCCGTGCTATAAGTGGCATCCTTGCCGACCCATTCAGGCGGAATCTTCTTGTCCAACAACTGAAACGCCGTGACGATATCTTCATAGGTCTGGAATCGCCAGATATCGATCATGCCGCTGCGCTGAACAATTTCCCACATGTACATAAGATCGTCGGCATCCATGCCGGGTTCGTAGTACTCGGAAGGATTGATGATGAAGGTGAGGGCCGACTGATTTTTCAAATGCTCGACGAAGACCGACATGATTGTTTTGGCAACCTTGATCTTGCCCGGAATCGATCCGATGATACCGCTGTAAAAGATCACCGTCATCCCTCTGGACTTTGCTGATCGCATCTGATCGATGATCTTTCGGGCCTTCTTTTCCAAATCTTCATGCGAAAACTTGATTACCGCCGGGTGACGCGGTTTTTTGATAATTGAGGGGTTGCCCTGATGGTCGGCGGCTATGCTGTAAATGTCCTGGGTAAACTGAAAATGGGTGTCGAAAAAGCGACGGCGTTGGTCCGGGCCGCGCGAAATGACCGCATCCACCTCTTTGAAGGTGCGCGCAAAAGTGGTGGAGGTCAGCAGCAGGTTCAAATTCTCGCTGGTGCCGTCACCCAGCACCAGCAGTGGAATGTCGCCGCGCAGGGTCCGCAGGAGATCGTTTTTGCTCAATTTTGGATTTTCGATCATCACGGCGTTGCCCAGCGCGGCCTGCAGGACCGCATCGTCCGGAATGTCATGAATATCGGTTTTCGTAAACAGCGGTCCACTTTTGAAGGCCACGATCACCTTATGCCCTCTGGTGATCAGAAAACGGATCAAGGCCAGATCCATAATCACTTCGCCCGATTCATCGGCCAGCCAGAAAATCTTGCGCGACTTGCATTCTGATTTCCCGAAACCCAGAAACTCCAGTAACTCCGCCATCGCATCACCCGCGATGGGGCGCTTGAATATGGTGAGGAAGTCTTCCATTTTCAGGCGGCCGGTGCGGTCTTCGCTCCACAACTCGGCGGCGGTTGTCAGACAGACCAGCCGTTTGAACTCCAAGGCGGCAATCTGCGATTTGATCTGGTCGAGTGTAGCAGGCGGATTGCTTAAGGCGCCCGGATCGACATGGTTCAAGGCGTGCTGCAGCGCTTCCAGATTCAGGATCGCCCAGGCGCGGCGGTTCCGCTCAGCCTTCTCTGCCATGAGCGGGTCTTCGATATGCGTGCGGTTCAGGTAGATTCGCATCAGGCGCTTTTCCATGCGCGATGGAATCATGATCTCATCCCGGGTTTCATGCTTGTACTTGTTGATGATCAAAGACTCCAGGTAGGCGTTTTCCCAGGGATCTTCGATCTGCCTGTCGATCAACGCCAGGATGCGCTGCAGGCACTCATTGTATTTCCTCTGCATGAAGGCCGATTGCTTGCGCGTCATAATGGCATCGAACATGCGGTCAGAACAGGGATAATAGCGTTCATTATCCTCTGTGTAGACCATGAAACGTACTTGCTCATCCGTAGCGGCGTGATCAGGATAAGTGAAGTAGTCGAGATGGTTTTCGATATAGAAGGAAAAAAACCAGGCATCCATTTCGGGGCTCTGCCCGGGGCGGTAAATCCGAGTGTGATTGACCGTAGAACTATCGGTGTCTTTCAGTTTTTTGCGGGCAAGAGACATACAAAGCTCCTTTGATTCAGGTCAGGTCCTCAATCAGTTGCGACAGTTCGGTGATCACCCGGTCCGCGCGCAGAACGGTGTCGGTTTCACTTTCGCGCAGGCGCAGTGAACGGCCATCTCCGGCAAAGAGAATGGTTTGAAATCCTTGTCGAGCGGCAGGTGCGATATCGTTGCGCATGTCATTTCCAATGAAAGCGGCTCTCGCCGGAAGTATCGATTTGGTAATCAAGCGGCCTTTCGCCAGATCGAACAAATGACTGCACGGCTTGGCGCATCCATGCTCGAATGAGAAGATCATCAGGTCGGGATCGAACCCCAGGGCGCTCAAACTCTCTCCGAGCAGCCATTCAAAGAGCACAGGCGTATAGAATTGGGCATTGGAGATGATGCCCAGCCGGATGCCGGATAGCCGGCAGGCATCGAGCAAGCCATGCATACCGGGCATCGGCCAAATCGGGTTGGTGATCAATTCATATTCGGTTGCGAACCGGCGTGCAGTTTCAAGCGTGTTCAGCGGCAAAAGATCCAGCCAGATCTTTTCGATAACCACTTCCGGAAATTTGATGCCGCTTGCACGCGCCTGAAGGTGAGCGGCCTTGATGGCGGTGTGCATACGTTTTGTCAAATCGACAGGAGGTATTCGCAGGTGATATTTGTCCAGCAGTCTCTCAAGTTTCGTGCAGTCGTCTGCACCGGGATGCGTCGTTCCGACGTCGCCGCTGCCGCTGATCAATAACGTGCCGTAAATATCGCACAGAAGCGCTTCAATCGGTTTTTTGAGGCTCCCGCCGGGCAAAAGGTGGGTGGGATGCGGCGACATGGGGTGCAAATAGATAGCCGGATCAAGCCTGTGCATCGAAAGATCCCCACTTGAGCAAACTGAAGGTGCGTGGCGCCAGGAAGGCGCGGGCCAATATACCTTTATCAATCGAGTGTCGAATCATGCCACGGGATATAATGCTTTCGTACACGTCATGCAGACGGAGGGTGTAGGACTCGAGGGAATAATGGCGTGCCACGACCAATCGGTTAAAGTTCACGTCAGAGGCTGTCGTATGCGGCGGCCCGGGGCGTTCCAGGAAGGGGTTCAGGCGCTGTAGCAATTCATAACGGTCGGAGTTCACAATTATATGTGCAATCACCTGCCGTTGAGCCCTTTCATCCAGCAACCCGAAATCAATCATCCCCTCTGCGCTAATCTCCTGCCATTCGGACTGAACCGCGTCGGGTGCGACCGCAATACCGAAGCGGACCGCGGCCGAGCACCATGCGGATTGCCAGCGCCGGCAAAGCTCTCGGTGGTTGAAAAAATCGAGCGGCACGGACAGCCTCTCGTAAAGACTGTCAAGGACCAGCCCTTTTTCGATGAAATCGGCGCAAATATCTGGAAGCAGACGCCCCCAAAGCGGTTTGTCCACGGTCCAGGGTTCGAGAAAAGTGAATCCGAACCCTTCGGAAACACTGGTGGTCAACACATACCGGCAACGGGCCACCAGGACGTTAAAATCGGCCTTTAAGCCCGCATCGAAGCGCGCTTTCAGATCATTTTCAAGCACAAAGGAGCGCCATTGGGCGTAACTGATGCAATCTGCCGGGCTGTTGGGCGGCAGGGTCACCGCCAGCGTGGCCGGTGGATCGAAATAACAGCTCAACAGAAGGGCTTCACCGATATTTTTGCGGCGAATGGCGCGAACCGGATAAAGTATCTCGCCATCATCCGAGCCCGATTGCGCCGCATCCGTTTTAGGAAGCGGCACAATGGGGTTGGAAAGCAGGTGCAGCCCCGGCGCTTTCAAGCCGGCCGATCGCAATAAATCGTAATCGCGCCGGTTCAGCACGGCATAATGGCAATCGGCCACATACTCCTCGTTGAAAAAAAAGTCCGGCCGACCATCTTCGGCAAAATCGTGGATTTGACACAGAAGCCGACAACCGGAATGCTGCAGGCATTTAAGGACCGCCTGCAGTCGGCGGTTTTTGGATAGGGTGGGGTTATGGACATGGACAACATCAGGGCCCCCCGGCCAGTGGTCCTCAAGGGAGGTGGAAATACGGCGCGCGACGGTGTCTGCGCGTTCCGTCTGCCGGCCGGGTTGATCGTAGGCCAGTTGGGGAATTACGATTACATTGCAGCCCATGGGCCTGGCCGGCGGTTCACCGCTCAGGATCACCGCTTGGCCACCGAACTTTCGAACGGCCTCGACCTGTCTGGCGATCACCGAAGTTACGCCGCCGGTCTTGAGATGAAAATGTATAAAAGCTATCCGCATGGCCATCCGCGCAATTGAATTTGCAGCAGGCACCCTGATTGACAAGCATATCAGAAACGCCCATGATGGAGAACATCATTGTGCGGCTTCGGCGCATCCGCCCGCGCTGCTACGGAAAAATTATTGCATGGACTCTATTTACAAAATGCGGAACACGATTCAGCCCTATGCCTGGGGTTCGCGCCGCATGCTGGCTGAATTCTTGAACCAGACGACCCCAAGCGCCGGCCCGGAGGCCGAACTATGGATGGGCGCACATCCGAAAGCCCCTTCTTTGATCCAGACGGCTGCGGGATGGGAAAATCTGGATGCCATCATCCGGCGTTCACCAGACCAGTTCCTAGGATCCGAGGTCCGTGCGCGTTTCGGCCGACAACTGCCGTTTCTATTTAAAGTTCTGGCCGTCGGCCGGCCGCTATCGCTTCAGGCCCACCCCGACAAGCAGCAGGCCATGGAGGGCTACGAGCGCGAAAATGCGCAGGGAATACCGCTGAACGCCGCCCAGCGAAACTACAGGGATAAAAATCACAAGCCTGAGTGCATTTGCGCCCTTACACCATTCCAAGCGCTTTGTGGATTTCGGGAACCGGATGATGCCCTCCCGCTTTTGGAACCACTCTGGCCTGCCGATTTACGAGCGGAGCTTGAACATCTTTCGCGTGGCTGGCGTCCATTTTATGAGTTTCTGGTTTCCCGATCGGTGGACTGGCGGCGGCACGTATGTCGGCATGCAGCCGAACGCGCCTCAAGCCTTGCGGACAGGGCGGCTGTGTTCGAATGGGTCGAACGCCTGCACCGCTATTATCCTGGGGACATCGGCATACTCGCACCCGTTCTGCTCAATCTGGTTCACCTGTCGCCTGGCGAAGCGCTCTTTCTCCCGGCCGGACAACTGCACGCCTATTTACACGGGATGGCAGTCGAAATAATGGCCAATTCGGATAATGTACTGCGGGGCGGGTTGACCTCCAAGCATATCGATGGCGCTGAGTTGATACGCATCCTCGAATTCCGATCGCTGGCCGTTCATACGCTTGCATTACGTTCTGACGGACCGGCTGAACAGACTTATCTGAGTCCGGCTGACGAATTTCGCCTTTCCAGAATCCGGGTCGAGGGGAGCGGAGAAATGGCGGTAACCAGTCGGGGGCCGGAAATTCTGCTATGTTCCCAAGGCAATCTCCGCATCCGAGGGGCAGAGGAGCGCGGCATCGAGCTGGGAAGGGGAGAGTCGGTCTTCATCCCGGCAGCAAGCGATCGATACTGGTTGTCGGGGCGCGCCGAATTGTTCAGGGCGACGGTCAATTTCGAAGAGATTCAGCGCTTGCATTGATGGACATGATCACGTGCTGGTTCACCTGAACACGAAGATGGCCAACTTGACCCCGGCACTTCCGAGCTGATAATGATTCCGCCGCCACTTTGTCTGAACCACATGAACTGCATCATCCGGGAGGCTCAAATGCAAGGCGATCATCTCAAGGTCAATGTTGTCATTCAGGTCAGCGCGGCTGCATTGCAGGCGGTCGTTGCGCATTCAAAAAAAATGGCGCAGAAGGATGCCGGCGGATTTTGTCGCGTTGACACGGCCGACTGCCTCAGCGAAATGGTCACCCGGTTTCTAAAGGAGAAGGGTTTTGACGACTACGTGCAGGACCCGCTCAACTACAGGAATTCGTAGAAAACGGTTTGCATCAATTCGCTTCATTGTCTTCCGCTTTCGCAGTGGCGAAAACAATACCTTCCCCAGGATAGAGTATGCGCTCTTCAGGAGCCACGACACCGGGGGTGGGCCAATGACCTGCCTGAGGGTTATCGCCCTCCAATGCTGCATTTAGAGGAGTCCTGTCTTTCATCTGGGGATGCCGGCGCAGATCGATGCGCTTGACCGCCGAGCTGAATTCAAGGGGGATGTTGTTGGGATCGAAGCTGTAGAGGGAATGAATGAAGCCATGATCGATCACTTCCGAAACCCAAATGTCGGCCGCTTCCAGACGGGCCTTCAGTTCCCATAAATCTTCGTCGGAAGCGACCGCGAGGGAAAGATGATCAAAAGCCAGAGGGCCTTTGACCGGAACCCCATGGTCTTTCAAATCGATCGGCAGTACCTGCGGCCACTCGAAAAAGGCAAGCATGTCGGTTTTCGATATCTCGAAAAAATACTGCCGATAGCCCACGCGTCCAAGACCGGCGATCAGCCGTAAACCGAGCAGGTCACGCCAGAACCGGATGGTGGCCGTCATGTCATGCGTCACCAGGGCCAAATGATTGATTCCGGTATACTGGACTATTGTACCCGTTGACTTCACTGTCGCTGGCTGTCGAAAAGCTGGGTAACCGCCACCGCCCCCAGCTCCGCATCCATTTCGCCTCCGAGCGGCGGAACATTATTCAAATCGCGAATCCGCGAGAAACAGCGTGAGACAAAGACCTGCCGATTATTGTCGGTTCGGAACACACCGAATCGCAGGTTGGTCATATCCTTGAGCGGCAGTCGATTGATCAGTTCTTTGGTAACCCATATCTGGCCTTGATTGCTGAGGCCGGACAGGCATGTGGCGACCCGCAACGTGCTCCCGAAAGTGGTCAAGCCGTCTCCCAGAGAGGATCGTACGGTACCCAGCAAATCCTCTGTCGAATGGATTCCTATATTTAATTCTATTGCATGCAGCCAGCCTTTGCGAATTTTCCATTCACGGCCCAATTCAAGCATTCTGGATTTCAATTCCAGAGCGCACTCGATGACGTGCATGGGGCTGTGCTCGGACTGGCCGACCGGGACAAAATAGCCCAAGAGACCGCTGTTGGTGTAAGGGCCGAAAATCCCACCATAATTTTCAATGATCTCGATACCGGATTGCCAAATACGCTGCAGCAAACGGCTGTACTCTTCGGATATCATCTCGGTCTGCAACGTGTCGGCATAGTTCAGTTGTGCGGCCAGGATATGAACGGGCATCTGTACGGGCTGGGAATGCTGTCTTACCGCTTCTATCCTTTGCTCGATATCAGCGGCACGGGCCATTCCGGTTTCTGCTGCAGCGGCTGTGGCACTGTCAAAGACCAACAGACGCCCCTCGGAAAAATCCGTGGCCACCACCCAGTAAGATGCAATCAGCCCGCTCGAATGAACCTGTCGAAGACGCCCGCTGAAGACGTCTCGCGCATAAGAAAGGGTTGGTTCATTGAGCATCGATTGCAGAACTTCGCGCTCGCGGTCGTCACGCTTGGCGATCTGTTCCCGGACGAATTCAAGCGGAGCCATGCCAAGGGCGTGTTGAACAAAGAATGCCGCCCATTGACGCCAGTTATTCACCTTGCTTTGGAAAGCCGGATCCAGCAGCAGATCGAAGATATCTGTAGCGGTCCCGGCACGTCCCTGGCCGGGGGGCAGATGCCACAGTTCCTTGCGGGCCGCTTGATTCTGCCAGACCAGTTTCAACTGACGGTCAATCAGGAGCGCCGGCGATTTGATTGACTGGGGTGACAGGGTCGGCAGCGCGGGTTCCGGGGTGCGGCTCGTTTGGGTTTCTCTGGCTGCGGATTCGAATTCCGAGTCATTTCCCGGTGGCGAAAACTTGCGAACGATGTTTTCCAGGGGATGGCCTTTTGGGGTGGCGTGTTCGATCATTCAGCAGCTCCGAATATTAGCGTTGGATTTATAAAGATGTGGCACTACCGATGGGAGTCCGAGCTGCACCATTTCACCACCCCATGCGGTTTTGTCAAGGGAAAAACCGAACAGCGAAAAACGGCACCTCCGGAGAGGATCTGATACGGTCTTCAGGCTTGCGCTTCGTTTTTGGATTTTTCTGTGCTATCAGAGCAATATGAACGATTACCAGATCGAGCAGTTGACTGCTCTGGGGCAGGTGAAGGCGGCATTAGGGAGTCTGACTGGCGCCGCATTGTCGGAACTCCGGGCGCAAGCGGCCGAGTACCTCGAATTCCGCCGCAGGGTGGATACTTTTCTAGCCCGCCACTTCGGCGGGTACTGCACCTTGGCGTGCTATCAGAATCAGCGAAGTGCCTGTTGCAGCAAGGACGGCATCATTGTTTTCTGGGCCGACGTTGTGGTCAATGCATTGCACTCGCATCCTGGAGAATTGGATGCGATCCAGACGTCAATTCGGCAACCGTTTTACCCGCACAAGTGCATATTTCTTGCGCAGAACGGATGTTTGTGGCGAGTACGGCCGCTGCTCTGCACCATGTTCCTGTGCGATGGTGTATATCAAAGCGTGCTCGGCGCGAACCTCGATCTTCAACGCCAATGGGAAGCATTGCTGGCTGAGTCCAAGACTTTTCGCTGGCCCGACCGCCCGGTGATGTTCGATGCACTGGAGCGCTTTTTCATGGATCTGGGATGCCGCTCCACCCTCATGCACCTGCATACCAGTCCTGGATTATTGCGCGTCAAGCGCCTTGCCGAGATTGCTCCGCCGCATTCAAATTCTTGAAGTTAAAGTTGATGAAACGGCAATAACGATCCGTTCCGGCTGTGGAAATCTGATCATTATAACGGGTGTCGCGTAATCGCCCGCGCGATTCGACCCTGCTATCCATGGAACGCCTTTACCAAGGCGGCGTCCATTATGGCCTCGTACCCTTTCAGTTCCGCGACCACATGCTTGTTTTCGTCCAGAAAATAATAATTGCCAACCATCTTGCGATCGGTCACATTCTCGATTTCGAGCACGGAAATGACACCCTGCTCCGGGAATCGATCCTGGTATTGACGGTAGGCGGCCGCGTAACTCGGCAGCGAAGGCATTCCTTTTTGTTCCTGGCACCAGATGATGGCCATCTGGAAAGCACAATCCAGAATGAGCGGGTCGGCGATCCAGCGGCTGCGCATCGGTTCCACCATCCAACGCTCAGGAGCAGGGGCCGCGTCAACCTGCGCCGATAAGCCCCTTTCCGAAATAGCGATAATTTTTCGGATACCACGTAAATGATGGCCGTGGAAAAGAATCTGCTCGTAAATTTCTTCCATGGAGCGCGATACGGTTCTGCCCTTGAAATGGCCGTTCTCCTCAAAGCGCGGCGCTTGAGGCAGTTGATCGGCCAGAAGGGCCCTCGCTTGGCTGTGAACGATCTCGCGACCCTCTTTGACGCCGTCACGAATCTCCACTTCGACCTCGAGGAGTTGCCCCTTGCGCAAAGGTTTTCCGGCCATCAAGCGGATGGTCTTGCGACCGTTTTCCAACGTTATGCCCCTGAGCAGGCGCAGGTTGTCGATTCCGTGCAGGGCCATACCCGGATTGGCGTGCAAGGCGCCATGTGCCAGCCATTCGGTGATGAGCGCCAGCGGTACTACCGGACGACCGTCCAGGTAGTGTGATTTGAGAACGGGATAGCGTTCCACATCGATTTCGCGGCGGGCGGTCTGGGCCAGTGCGGATGCAGCGTGCATGGTCGAAACCGCGGTTTCGGCCGGGATCTGGTCGTAGGGAGAAGGCAGTGGGCCCCCGATGACGACTTCAACAGGACCATCCAGCCCTTGTCGCATCTCGGCCAGCAGGGCAGCCGCACCCTGCTGCATTGAAATCAGGTCGACACCCTGCTTCTGGAAACTCCGCCGCAGGGACGGAGTCACCATCCCGCCGTCCCAGGGACCCCAATTGAGCGCGGCAACTTTACAACCCGGCCGCTCGGCGGCAATCGTGTGCGCCATCTTGTTGAGGGCCTCATTGGCCATCGCGTAGTCGGCTTGCCCGCTGTTGCCCATACGTGCGCTGACTGAAGAGAAAAGCAGCAGATAGCGCAGATTATCCTCCGCAGCTGCATTGAGTATGTTTTCCAGTCCAGCGACCTTGGTATTGAAAACACGTTCGAACTGCTCCGGCCGTTTATCTTGAATCAAACGGTCTTCCAGAACGCCTGCGCCGTGAATCAAGGCGCGAACGGGGCCGAATTCTTTGCGAATACGATGAAAAACTGCCTCAATGGCGACTTTGTCGCATACGTCGGCGCTGAAATAGCGCACGGTGTTGCCGTTTTCTTCCATTTCAGCCAATGTCCGCAGTATCTGGCGATTGGCCATCACGGCCCTGTACGCGCGGGTCAGCGCTTTAGGCGTGGCGTGGGGTCCCAATTGGTGATCGAGGATGGCTTTTTTTATGGTGCCTTCATCGGACAGACGCTCCAGCCATTTCGGCTCCCGGTCAGGTGCCGGCGACCGTCCGATCAGGGCCAGGCGGCAGCGAGTGGCGGCTGCCAATGCCGTGCATGCCGCGGCAGTGACGCCGCGAGCGCCGCCCGTCACCACCACTACATCATTTGCATTCAAGTGGATGGCGTCTTTTCCAGAGGCAGGCGTTGCAACCAGCGTCAGCGTCACGCGTTGGGCGGCACACAACCCGATCTCCAACGGACCATGGGGCTCGTCCTTCAGTATTTCATCCGCCAGAACATGCATTTGAGCTTTTATATCTTTCCACTGCGGATCAACGTCAATGGCCCGGCAGCGAATTTGAGGCCATTCCAGGGCTGCGGTTTTGGCCAATCCGGCCAGAGCCCCCTGGCGTGGGTCATTGAAACGGTCCGCCTGAAAGCCGAAGGCACCGTCTAAAAATGAAACAGTGGCAAAGAAAGCGTTGCCCGATCCGGACGCCGCGTTCAGAAGGGGAGCTGCAGCTCGAGCCCATTCAAAGGCTCGAGTCGGAGTCAGCGGCGCGAGCAGGATCAGTCCGGCCAAGTGAGGGTCACGAGTCAGATCGTCAGAATGTGTCAGTGTTCTGACAGTGATATCCCGCCGCTCCAACTGCGCGATCAACTCCGGAAGCATATCGGCGCTGTCCGAAATCACAGCGACATAATGGTGCTCCGGCAATCTTAACGACTTCCCGGAAGAAGACGGCGCCGGGACAACCCGGACGATATGTCGCGGTGCAGGGCACGAGACGATCTCAGGAGCGGCTTCCATATCGGGTGGGGTTTCGATTGAAGGTGCGGCCGTGAGGTAATCGCAGATCTGGCC
>DDYQ01000078.1 GCA_002348005.1 Desulfobacteraceae bacterium UBA2230
CGTAATTCATTCCAGAAAGAGCGTCAGAAACTTCACGGGTGCGCCGGTCGGCAGAACCGATCTTGACAGGATCATCAGAGCGGGCATGGCGGCGCCGTCCGCGGTGAATGCCCAGCCGTGGTCTTTTGTGGTCGTAACCGAAAGAAAAAAGCTCGACGAGCTTGCCGCGGGGCTTCCGTATGCAAGGATGCTTTTAAAAGCAGGGGCGGCCATCATTGTTTGCACCGACCCTGACAAGGCGTATGATCAGAACAGGGACCTGGCCGTCATCGACGCATCGCTTGCCGGCGAAAACATCCTGCTTGCGATAGAAGCGCTGGGGCTTGGCGGCGTATGGACCGCCGCATATCCCTATGCGGACAGGATGAACCATGTGCGTACCGTGCTCGGAATCCCTCAGGAAGTGATTCCGCTGAACGTGACGCCGGTGGGTGTTCCGACCGGAGCAGATCAACCGAAAGACAAGTATAAGCCGGAAAAAATACACTGGGAGAAGTGGTAATGCCGTCATTTTGTCTGCCTTGAGCGTGACGGATCTGTAATTGTTGGAACATAATAATACGGCAAACAAAATGTTATGATGGCCTCGATACCATTGGCGAACAGCCGCCGCGCGACCCGGCAATTAAAGCCACTCGACTTATTTATTTTTATCAGGAAAGGATCTGCCTATGCCCATACTTGAAGAAGATAAAGATCTTAAGGATGCGCTGCAAAAGTGCCGCACCGTCTGCGTGGTCGGCATCTCTCCCGATCCCTTCAAGCCCAGCCACTTTGTTTCCGAAGTCCTGCAAAGCCACGGCTTCAAGCTGTATCTCGTCAATCCCAAATGCGCAGGCCTGACCATTCTGGGGGAGAAGGTCTACGCCTCCATGCAGGACATACCGGATGCGATCGATATCGTGGACGTATTCCGCAGTCCCCCTGCCGTGCCGGCTCTGGCCGAAGAGGCCAGGCGGAAAGGTTTCAGAATCTTCTGGATGCAGCCGGGCACGGAAAGCCCGGAGACCATAAAGGAACTCGATGAGGAAGGATACGGCGTGGTCGCAGGAAGATGCATGAAAGTCGAGTCCAACCGATTGCTCTGATACAAGGCTGTCATGCGTGGCCTTCAGGGCCTTATCCAGGGTTGTGTCCGGGGATCGACACAGCTTATCGCGGCGCCGGACGACGCGATTGCCAACATCATCGGGATACAGCCTTGTCAAATCCAAAAGTCCGAGCCGGGTGGCAATCGCTTTTGGATGACAGGTCAAAAAACAGGAGTCTTTAAGTCAGGGGGTCGAACATGGGCCGATTTTATTTGCGGCATTTTGTGCCGACCCAAAATCCTGGCGCATGACCCAAGGAGGATCAAAATGAAATCCAGGAATTCTTTTTTCGTTTCGGTATCGTTGGCTCTGTTCCTGTCGGTTTTCATCGGCTGCAGTGGCGGCGGTGGCGGCGGTGGCGGCGACGGCACCCTGTCCCTGTCTCTGACGGATGCCGCGACCTTGGAGTACCGAGCCGTGTATGTGACCATTGACCGGGTGGACGTTCACCTCGGCGGGGATGAAAACGGTCCGAACAACTGGGAAACCGTCGCCGAACCGGGAAGGACCTACGATTTGCTGGAACTGGTCAACGGGGTTCTGGAACCCCTGGGCCTGACCGAACTGGAAGCCGGGCGCTATACACAGATGCGGCTGATCATCGGGACCGAACCGGATGCGGAGCCCAATATTTTCGGAAGCGCACATCCATTCGCCAATTACATCGTTCTTGCCGATACCGATGAGATTCACGAGCTGTTTGTGCCAAGCGGAGTGCAGACGGGCATCAAGCTTGTGGAGAACTTCACGATCACTGCGGGCGAAACCACTGAGCTGATTCTGGATTTTGACGCGGCCCGGTCCGTGGTCAAGGCCGGGGCGAGCGGTAAGTGGCTTTTGAAGCCCACGATCAAGGTGCTTGACGCAGGGGAGGTTTCCAGCATCGAGGGTGCTGTTGTCGACCAGAATGGCGCTCCTCTGAGAAACGCCCTGGTCAGCGCCCAGGTCAGCGATCCGCTGGCAGCAGATTCCAGGGATGAAGTCTTGTTCGAAGCCTCGAGCAGAACAGATGCCGAGGGCAGGTTCAAAATCCTGGTTCGCCCGGACCGCACCTATAAAATCGTGGCTTACAAAAACAAATATGATTACGATGTCGAATGCGGCGTGGAGATCGGTTTCCATGAAACTGTCAACCTGGGCGTATTTGAACTTGACAGTCTTGAGGGTGAAACCGGCCCGGGTTATGCTTTCGTGGAAGTGAACGTCACTCTGAGCGGTGAAGAAGATGTGAGGGTCAGCTTCAGAGTCGAAGGTTGTGAAGGCATGATCGAAGTGGCTTCCATCGAAATTGAGTCAAGCGGAGTTGAAGATCTGATCTTGCCGGAGGGAACCTACGAAGTGGTCGCATGGGCCGGGGAGACTGCAACCTGGGTGTCGATCGAAGATGTTGCGGCCGGATCAACCGCGACGATCCATATCAATTTGTAAAGCCGTGGATT
>DDYQ01000113.1 GCA_002348005.1 Desulfobacteraceae bacterium UBA2230
AAGGACCACGGGATGAGCGCAACGCAGATATTGGGCTTCTTACGGTGCCGTCAGCTTTATGAAGTCACGGATTGCCCGCATGTAGACCGCCATGCCCCGGAAGAAGATATCGTTGTGGTTGGCATCTTCGATCTGGATCAACCGCTTTTGAGGCGCCGGGCTGGCATCGTACAGGGCCTGTCCGTCACTGAATGGGATGATGTGATCGTACTCGGCATGAATGACGAGGGTGGGGCCGAGGAATTTCGCGATCTTATCCACATTCCCGAAGCCATCCTCCTCACGGAATTCGATACGATCCACATCGACTCCCAGCAGGCGCAATAGCGGCGCTGCATAGGCGAAACCGCTTTCGAGGATCAGGCCGTCGATTTTTTTACCGGGGTCAGCGGCCAGTTCCAAGGCGGACGCGCTGCCCAGGGAGCGGCCCATGACCACCAGTGGGCCCTGGTAGCCATTTTTCGTAAGCCAGTCGCGCGTATAGTCGAACACCAGGTGGCAATCGGCCATCATTCCGCTGATCGTCGGGTATCCGGTGGATCGGCCGTAACCGCGATAGTCGACCACGATGAAGTTGATCCCCATCTGGTTGTACATGGGCGCCAGGTCATCGTAATCGGCCACGATCTCCCCGTTGCCGTGAAAAAAGAGGATCGTGGCGCCCGATCGATCGCACAGGTGGAACCGTGATCCGATAGCGATCTCCCGGGCGACCGGGATGAGGTGGTCCTGGCCTTGGCCGCGCCGGTCAAACCCTGCCGGTTCGGGCCGCGGATGAAAAATGGCGCGCAAGATTTCGGGGCGGTCGAGTTCGGCATACGCATGGGGGTCCGCTGCGGTCATTTCTTTCTCCTTCTCAATTCGACGGGTAACCGCTTGCCAAAGGCCAGGTGGTTGTTGACGTAGTAGCTTTCCTTTGGGGTGAAGGCGTAGATCCTGACCTTTTCAGCGACCTCCGGAACGACATCTGCCGATTCCGATTTCGAAGGCCGCAGAAACGGCACCGCGAACGGGAATCGGGCCAGAAATCGCCCGATGCTTTTCAGTTGATCGGTTCGTTTGCTGATCTCACGAAGATGGCCGCTCATCTGCAACCCCTGGATTTCCTGCCACTGGTCACTGTCTGCGAAAATGGCCGCCGCAACGAGGTCGTCCGGTTGTGTGCGCTGGACATGGCGTGCGTTGGGGCTTGAAAAAAAACAGAAAGAGGGCTCGACGTAGACATAATAGACGGGCGCCGCCCAAGGGCCTTGATGATCCTGGGTGGCCAGCACCATGGTGCGCATAGACTGGATCAATGCACAGGCGTGGCGGTGAAGAACTTCAGGAGCAAGCGGGTCGTCGGAGGGCCCTTGCAGTGGGTTTCGGGTGTTCATGATCGTGGCATCCAGTTGGGGGGTGGATGCGACCGGTGATATCGCGCGTTAAGCCGTCACACCCCTTGGGTTTCCCTGGTCATCCAGGTTGAGACGTGCTTTGAAAAATTCGGTTTCTTCTTCTATGGACAAGCCCTCGAGTTCTTTCAATGCTTCGCGGATTTCCTTGGAGCCGCGTTCATAGACCTGCCAAACCACACTGAAATCGTTGCGCACATCCCGCAACGAAAACTTCCCTTCCGTATTGCGTAGATATCGGATCACCGCGTCCCGCACCGCTTCCCAGTTGTCTTTTCGGGTTTGATTGAAAAGGGCGGTCAAGCTGCTGGTGTTCTTCAGTGCTTTCTTCAGGAAACGTTTATAGAAAAAGCGGCGCAGGGAAAGGGCCCATGCCAACAGGCCCGCGATGACAGCACCTCCGGCGATGACGCCTTTTATGATCAGGTCGGTTCCCGCCAGGGGCGGCGCCGTCATGGTGATCATAAAGACGGCGCTGCCCAATGCGAGGCAACACAGGAAGGCAACCAGGAAATTTTTGAAACCGAATTTGCGGGCCCTTTTGCGATAGCTGATGAGGGCTTCGAGAAAATGGGCCAATCGTTCGCCATGGGTTTCCACGAAGGCGGCCAGGTTGTCCAGTCGGTAGCGCGGCGCTTGCAACACCGCCAATTTGAGCACATCGCGCTGATTTTCCAGGTAGCGCAAGTAGCTCATCTCCTGATCCTTTGATATCTCCCTGCCTTTTTTCAGGGAGTAGCTCAAATGGATCATGGGGATATCTTTGCGCCCGGTAATTTGGGAAAGGTTCCAACATAAGGTCCCGTAGACGCGCAACAGGTCGATCATGGAGGCGCACTCGTCGATCCGGTTGAGAACGAACAGTACCCGGTCCTCAAAGGTTCTGGATGGCAAGGTTTCACGGAGGCTGGTGTGAATCTCGCGAACGGTACCGGCCTTGTGGGGATCGAAGAGAACGAGAACCAGGTCGGCGATTTGAGCCAGATCTCCGATGACCTCCTGGTAGTTATACCCGCGGTCCCTTTCGGTGATGCTGTCGAGCATGCCCGGGGTGTCGATGAGGGCCAGATTCTTGAGGAATGGCGAATTGACTTTTTTCAGGCGGAAATGGGCCGCAAACCGTTGGCCGTGCTTTTTTAACGTTTCGAAGGGGTATTCGCTGTCGTTGAGCAGAAATTTTCCATCCCGTGACTCGGTCACCTTGATCGGTTCGTCGGGTGGCAGCGAGTCGTCATAGGTGATGATCGTGAACGA
>DDYQ01000099.1:0-13958 GCA_002348005.1 Desulfobacteraceae bacterium UBA2230
CTATGTCATCGTGGGCGGCAGCGCTGCCGGCATGGCCGCGGCTCAAGCGATTTCGCGGTTCGATCCGCAGGGGGCGATCTGCGTCCTGAGCGAAGAGGGCGACGCGCCGTATTTTCGGCCGATGATTCCTTTCATCGTCAGCCGCAAAAAACAGGCCGATGAGATCGCGCTGCAGGGACGGGGACCCTATCGGGCCGCCAACATCGAAGTGCGGCTCAAAACCCGCGCCCGGCGCATCGATCCGTCGGTCTGTCAGGTGATCACCGGCCGGGACGAGACCGTGCCCTACGAGCGCCTGCTGATCGCCACCGGGAGTCGCCCTTATCTGCCGCCGAATATCGAGGGCGTCGATCGGGAGGGGGTTTTCGCCCTGCGCACGCTGGAAGACGCACGCAGGGCCGCCCGGCGCGCGGAGCATACCCGCAGTGCGGTGATGCTGGGCGGGGGGCTGCTGAATCTCAAGGCGGCCTTTGCCCTGCTCGAGCGGGGCATTTAGGTCACCCTGGTGGTTTTCTCGCCCGAAGTACTCAGCCAGCTCATGGAGCCGGAGGACGCCGTTCTGATCCGCCAGGCGCTGGAACAGGCCGGTTTGCAGATCCTGACCGGCGTGGCGGCCCGGCGGATCACGGGAAACGGAGAAGGGGTCAGCGGCGTCGTGCTGGATGACGGCCGCGAGATCGGCTGTCAAATGGTCTGCATCGGCAAAGGCGTGCGTCCGAATACAGACTGGCTCGATCCGGCCGTTGTGGAAATCAACGGCGGTGTGGTGGTCGACGATTATACACGGACACGCAAGACCAACATATATGCCGCCGGCGATGTGGCCGTGACGTTCGATCCGGTCAGCGGAGCGGCCATCACCACCGGATTGTGGACCAACGCGGTGGAAATGGGCCGTTGCGCGGGGGCCAACATGGCCGGGCGGGCCACGGCGTACGGCGGCACCCTGGGGATCCTGAATGCCACTCAGGTGGCCCGCATGCCCTTTGTGGCCATGGGGCGGGTGCATACCCGCGGCCAGACCTGCGAAGTGCATGTCAAACGCAAACCCGGCGCATACCGCAAGCTGGTCTTTTCGGCCGAGGGGGACCGCCTGGTGGGCGTTTTGATGGTGGGCGACATCGACCGGGCCGGTTTTTACCGGGCGCTCATCGGCCGGCGGGTGCCAGGCTCCATCAAGCGGCAGGTGATCGATCACCGGCTGCACTATGGCCATCTGCTGTCGCCCTGAAACGGCGCCCGCAAAGTCGAGAGGCGAGGCTGCACGCGCGGATGAGAGCGCGTTCAGGTGAGAGAAAAACGCTGCCGGTGGCCGGCCGCAAGCGCCAGCATCGCCTTGGACGTATATTCGCCCACGTCGGCCAGGGCGTCGGTGGGCAGGAAGCGCTCGGCATTGCTCGCATAAAGGCAGGTGACCGAAGCCGGGAACTCTTCGTCGGCGCGGTAGAAGAGATAGCACAGGGCGATTTTGGGCAGGGGGCGGACCACAAAGGCGAAGTCGCCGGCGCACGACCGGGGCGCTTCGTCCCCGGAAAATTGCGCCAGGATGGTCGGCCGGGCGGCCGCCAGATATTCCACCGAGGGCACCAGTGCCTGTTCGCTGCGGTTGGTGAAAGCCCCTGCGTAGGGCATGCTGCCGGGCAGTTGCTTGAAGCTTTTATAAGGTTCCGGAATGCACGCCGCGTCGGACGCGTGCAGGGCGTACAGCGAAACAATGATGCCCACGGGACCGGTTTCGGACCGGCCGTCGAGGGTGATGCCCTGCCGGCTCAGCAGACAGTCGGCGCCGAAGGCGCGCAGGCTCAGGACATCGTCGCGCAGGACGGCGCCGGCGGCGGCCGCGCGTTCCGAAAGATCACGGGAGTAAAGTGTCGTCAGATTGTCGGCGATGATCGAAGCGTAATTGCTGATCATGTTCTTTTCTATCGGGCGATGAAGCGGCCGACGCGGGCCGCAAGTTCTTTCTGCCCGCAGGCTTCAAGGCCGGCCTGGATAGACGCCAGGCCTTCGCGCAGGATGGCCGTTTTGGGCCGCGGCGAAAGCAGTTGCACTTCCAGAGTTTTGATGTCGATGAAGATTTCCTCCAGCCGGGCATAGTCGGCCGGCAATCCGGGCACGCTGCCTTTGATGGCGCTTATGATCTGCTCCACCAGAGGCCGGTCGGAAGCACTCAGCAGCCTGTCTTTGCCCAGTGCCGGCTCGGCTGCCGGAGACTCCGGTAAAGCCCCCGCAGCCCGGGCGGCCGCGATTCCCTCGGCAGTGATCCCGATGCCTCCCGAAAGGCTTTTGATCTCCACCCAACCGCTGGCGATCAGGTCTTCAGCCAATTTGCCGGCCGCAGCTTTTTCCATTCCCAGGCCGAACCCCACATCGTACATGGAAACGCGCGCGTTGAGATCACCCTTGGTCCGCTGGAATAATTCCAGAAGGTATGCCGTCGTTTCGGGGGTGTGGTTCATTGTCGCCGTCCTCTCATCGATATCCGCATTCGGCCTCATACCACGAAAAGCGCCCGACCGCATCTTCTAATATCCGTGCAGTAGCGATCAAGCCCCCTCGGCCGCCTGGAGCCGATTCATGCTGACCGGCCGGCCATTTGCGGCACACACGCGGGGGTTCCCGGGAGCGATCGCTTCCAGCCGTCCGCGATCTTCTCTGCCGGCAGTCCAAATATAGAGATTGAAGAAATGGCTGATTTCAATTACTAAACAGACAAAACCGCTGAAGGAATGTCAATATCATGAAAGCTTTTTTCCACGTTATGCAGATCGACACACTGCTGGAGATTAAACGCGAATTTCATCCTGTGGGCACCGAGACGATTGATCTGAATCAGGCGCTGGACCGTGTACTGGCCGACGATTTTCAGGCCGAGCAGGATATTCCCGGTTTTGACCGCGCGACCATGGACGGCTACGCGGTAAAAGCCGCCTCGACCTTCGGCGCCTCCGAGGGCAATCCGGCCTATTTGACCGTGGTCGGAACGGTCACCATGGGACAGATACCGCAGTTTTCACTGGAATTGGGCCAGGCCGCACGCATCTCAACGGGCGGGATGCTGCCGTCCGGCGCCGACAGCGTGGTCATGATCGAGCACACCGACACGCTCGACGATACCACCATAGAAGTCTACCGAAGCATTGCGCCGGGACAGCATACGGTCGCCCGGGACGAGGATGCGGCCCGGGGCCAGGTTCTGGTAGAGGGCGGCTGCCGTCTGCGCGCTCAGGAACTGGGGATCATGGCGGCCTGCGGTGCCCGGCAGGTGACGGTTTTTCGCCGGCCGCAGGTGGGCATCATCTCCACCGGCGACGAAGTGATTCCGGTGGCCGATACGCCGCAGCCCGGCCAGGTGCGCGACGTCAACCGCTACACCCTGTCCGCGCTGGTGGGCCAGGCCGGCGGTGAGCCACGCTTCTTCGGCATCGTCCGTGATGATTCCGAAGCGCTTCTGGCGGCCTGCCGGCAGGCCATGCAGGAGACCGACATGGTCCTGATCTCGGGCGGCAGTTCGGTGGGCACCCGCGACCTGACCGTGGAGGTGCTCGAAAAACTTCCCCAGAGCCGCATCATGGCCCACGGCGTCTCCATACGGCCCGGCAAGCCGACCATTCTGGCCCGCTGCGGCAACAAGCCCTTCTGGGGGCTGCCCGGCCACGTGACATCGGCCATGGTGGTGTTTATGGTCCTGGTCCGTCCGTTTCTGGCCTGGATCGGCGGCTGCGCCGATTCCGCTCCGGTGACGCTGCGGGCCTGCCTGAGCCGCAACCTGGCCTCGGCCCAGGGAAGGGTCGATTTTGTGCGCGTGCGGCTGATTCCCAAGAACGGCCAGATTCTGGCCGAGCCGGTGCTGGGCGGATCGGGGCTGATGCGCACCATGGTGGCCGCCGACGGCCTCGTGGCGGTAGACCTCAACAGCGAGGGACTGGAACAGGGAACGATGGTGCAGGTGATGCTGTTTTAGCTGTTTTAAGGGCGAAAGACGAGAGACGAAAGGTTAAGGGCTTAGCTTTTCAACTCGGCTTTCAGTCGAATTCGTCAGGATCAAACCAAGGAGCGGACGTGGGCCACAAACGCAATGTCTATCTGCATATGAAATCCCTGGAGGAAGCGCGGCACATCGTGACGGCGCAATTTGTCGGTCTGCCCGGAGCGGGCGTTGAGTCGATCGCCAGCGTCGATGCTGTCGGGCGCGTGCTGGCCGAACCGGTGACAGCACGGCTCTCGGCGCCTAACTTCCACGCCGCCGCCATGGACGGCATCGCCGTGTCGGCCAGGGCGACTTTCGGCGCCCACGAGACGCGCCCCAAAGACCTGCGCCTGGGCCTCGACGCCTTCGCGGTGAACACCGGCCACATGATGCCGCCCGGCACCGATGCCGTCATCATGATCGAGCAGCTCCAGACCCTGGACGCCGAAACCGTGCGCATCGAGGCGCCGGCCTATCCCTGGCAGCATGTCCGCAAAATGGGCGAGGATATCGTGGCCACCGAAATGCTCTTCGCCCGCCACCATGTCGTGACCCCTTACTGCCTGGGCGCCCTGCTGGCGGCCGGTGTGTTTCAGGTGGCGGTGCAGCGCCGTCCAAGGGTGATGATCATTCCCACCGGATCGGAACTGGTCGACTGGCGCAGCCTGCCGCCGGAGGGGCCGCGACCGGGTCAGGTGATTGAATCCAACGGCTATGTCCTGGGCGCCCTGATCGCGTCCCTGGGCGGCGAGTATGCGCACCATGCGATGCTGGGCGACGATCTGGCGGCCATCAAAAAGGCCGTATCCGCGGCATTGGATCAAGGATACCACATGGTCCTGATTCTGGGCGGATCTTCGGCCGGCTCCGAGGACTTCGCGCGCGCGGTGATCGCCGATCTGGGCGAGGTGCTGGTTCACGGGGTGACCATGATGCCGGGCAAACCGGTCATCGTGGGAAAGATCGGGCCCAAGCCCGTTTTCGGAATCCCCGGCTATCCGGTTTCGGCGATCATGGCCTTCGAGCAGTTGGTGCAGCCGCTTCTGGCCCGTCTGCAGGGACGTCCCGTACCGCAGCGCGCCACGGCTCAGGTCTGGCCGACCCGTAAAATGGCCTCCAAGCTGGGCGTGGAAGAATTTGTGCGGGTGAAGATCGGCCAGGTGGGCGAACGCCTCGTGGCCACCCCCCTGCCGCGCGGCGCAGGCAGCATCACCACGATCACCGAAGCCGACGGCATCATCCGGATTCCCGCCCCGGTGGAGGGCATCAAGGAGAACCTGCCGGTCGCCGCCGAACTGCTGCGGCCGGCCCAGGCCATCCGCGGCACGATTGCCATCGTGGGCAGCCACGACAACACGCTCGACCTCCTGGCCGATGAACTGCGGGCGCAGAAAAGCGGAACAAGCCTTTCCTCCAGTCACGTGGGCAGCCTGGGAGGGCTGATGGCGGTCAAACGCGGACTTTGCCACATGGCCGGCAGCCATCTGCTTGATGAAAGTGACGGCAGCTATAATCGATCCTATATTCGTAAATATCTGGCGGATGTGCCGGTACGTCTGGTGCACCTGGTCATGCGTGAGCAGGGGCTGATCATACCGCGCGGCAACCCCAGGGGGATCAGCGGCCTCGAGGACGTGGCGCGCCCGAAAATACGGCTGATCAACCGCCAGGCCGGCTCCGGAACGCGCATTCTGCTGGACTACCGCCTGCGGCAGCTCGATATCGCGCCTGAACGGATCGCGGGCTACCATAACGAGGAATTCACGCACATGGCCGTTGCCGTGGCGGTGCTGAGCGGAGCCGCCGATGTGGGCGTGGGCATCCAGGCCGCCGCGAATGCCCTGGACCTTGCGTTTATTCCCATGGTCACCGAACAGTACGACCTGGTGATTCCGGCGGTTTACTTCGAAACCGGCCCGGTCCAGGCCCTGCTGGACGTGATTGCCAGCCGCGCCTTCAAAGAGCGCGTGGCGGCGCTGGGCGGTTACCACACTGACCGTACGGGTGAGGTTTTGATGTGACCCGCAATTTTTACCGGCTGCTGGACCACACCGCCGATCTGGGAGTGGAAATTGTCGGCCGCACGCCCGCCGATCTCTTTCTCAATGCCGCGCTTGCGCTGAGCGAGCTGCTTTGGGCGCCGGAAACGGTGCATGCGCAGCGCACGCGCACGGTCGAGGCCGCTGGTCACGACTGGGCCGACTTGATGGTGAACTGGATGCGCGAACTGCTTTACCTCTGGAACGGCGAGCAGCAACTTTGGGGCGATGTCCGGATCGAGCGCATCGCGGCCACCCGCCTGCGTGCCCGGGTGGAGGTCGAAGATTACGATGCGGATCGCCATGCCACGCACCACGATATCAAGGCGGTCACCTACCACGCGATCGAGGTGGCGCCCACAGCCGAAGGGTGGCGGGGGACGGTGATTTTTGATGTATAAAGCGTGGCGGCGCCGGCGCTTGTAAATACGTGAAATGATTTCAGGCGCGGGAAGAGATTATCAAGGTTATATTGCCATGAAAATAGAACGCCTAGACGACTACCGCTGGCGCATTGAACCCGAAGGCGATATGCGGGTGCCGGGGCTGGTCTTCAGCAACAGTGAACTATTCGAACAATTGCGGCGCGAGGAGGCCCTTCAGCAGGTGGCCAACGTGGCGACGCTTCCGGGCATTGTTAAAGCTTCGCTGGGCATGCCCGATATTCATTGGGGATACGGATTCCCCATTGGCGGTGTGGCCGCTTTCGACTGGCACGAGGGCGTGGTTTCGCCCGGCGGGGTGGGCTACGATATCAACTGCGGGGTCCGCCTGGCCGCCACCGATCTGCGGTGGGAGGATATCCGCGAGCGCATGCGCGACCTGGTGGAGGCCCTTTACCGCAATGTGCCCTCGGGCGTCGGCGCCACCGGATCGGTCAAACTCGCGCCCGCCGACGCGAAAAAGGTTCTGGTGCAGGGCAGCCAGTGGGCGGTGAGCCAGGGGTTCGGCAGCGCCGAAGATATCGAGCGCACCGAAGACCGCGGCTGCCTGTCCGGCGCCGATCCATCGGTCATCAGCGAGCGGGCGATGGAACGCGGCCGCAAGCAGCTGGGGACGCTGGGTTCCGGCAACCACTTTGCCGAAATCGGCATTGTGGAGGCGGTCTACCATCCGCAGGCCGCCCACGCACTTGGCCTTTTCGAGGGCCAGGTCACCGTCCTGGTGCACAGCGGATCGCGCGGCTTCGGCTATCAGGTGTGCGATGATTTTCTGGCCTTCATGACCAAGCATATGCGCGGTCTGGATATCCGGGTGCCGGATCGCCAGCTGGCCTGTGCCTACATCCAGTCGGATGCAGGGCGCGAATACATGGCCGGAATGGCCTGCGCGGCCAACTACGCCTGGAACAACCGCCAGGTTCTGCTGCACCGCTGCCGCGAGACCTTCGAGGAGGCCCTGGGCATCAGCCCGCGGTCGTTGAATATGCGCCTGGTCTACGACGTGTGCCATAACATCGCCAAAAAAGAGGAGCATGTGGTGGACGGTAAGCGCCGCACCCTTTGCGTGCACCGCAAGGGGGCGACGCGCGCCTTCGGACCGGGTCACCCGGCCTTGAGTCCGGAGTACCGCGCCATCGGCCAGCCCATCCTGATACCGGGCGACATGGGCACCGCATCGTACGTTCTGGTGGGCACCGACGGGGCCATGCGTGAAACCTTCGGCTCCACCTGCCATGGTGCGGGGCGCGTGCTCAGCCGCACGGCCGCCAAAAAGCGCAGCAAAGGGCGGTCCATCGGCCGCGAACTGGAAGACCGGGGCATCCTGGTGCGCTGGACCGGCCGCGCGACGCTGGCCGAGGAAATGCCCGAGGCGTACAAGGATGTCTCTCAGGTGGTTGCCGTGGTGCATGGCGCGGGCATTTCCAACAAGGTGGCCAAGCTCAGGCCGGTCGCCGTGGTCAAGGGATGAACGGACGCTTGAAGTTCGAAGGTAACGGAACCGGGCGGCGGGAGACCCTGACGGTTCATTCGAATAGAACGGGAGACAGGTTTGAATTGGGTTGAAGCGGTTGTTCTGGGAATCGTGCAAGGGCTCACCGAATTCCTGCCGGTAAGCAGCTCGGGGCACCTGGTAATGGGTCAGTTCCTGGCCGGATTGCAGGAACCGGAACTGCTGTTCGATATCAGCGTGCACGGCGGGACCCTGCTCGCTGTACTGGCCGTGTTCCATCGTGACCTGCTGGCGATTGCCGGTTCCGTGGCCCAAATCCCTTCGGCGCTGCGTACGGCAGGGGGACTGTCCGCACTGGCAATGGATCGCAGCGAAGTGCGGCTGCTTTGGATGATCGTCCTGGGCAGCATTCCCACGGCGATACTGGGCCTGCTGTTAAGCCACATGGCCGAGGAACTTTTCGGCACCATCCGGCTGGTGGGCTTCGCCCTGCTGGTCACGGGCACCTTCCTGTGGTATACGCGGCGCCGCAGCGGCCGTGGCCGTCCCCTGCGCGAGATGCGCTGGCGCGATGCCGTTCTTATCGGTTTTGCCCAGGGATTGGCGATCGTGCCGGGCATCTCCCGTTCGGGCGCCACGATCGCCACGGCGCTCTATCTGGGACTCGATCGCGAGTTGGCGGGTCGCTTCTCTTTCCTGCTCTCCATCCCGGCCATCATCGGGGCGCTGGCGCTGGTGTTCAACGGTGACCTGTTTCGTTCCACCCTGCCGCTCGGCGTGATTCTGGCCGGCAGTCTCAGTGCGGCGGCGGTCGGTTATCTCGCACTGATATTTCTGCTGCGCATCGTCAAACGGGGGCAGCTGCACCGTTTTGCGCCCTACTGCTGGGTAGTGGGGATAGCCGCCCTGATCATGTCAACGGTATGATGAGGTTCGGAAGTTCGGGAGCTTTGAATCCTATAGAAGAAGGAGAGAATTATGCTAAATCCTGAGATTTTCCGCCAGTACGACATCCGTGGGATTGCGGGCCGGGACCTGGATGAGGCGGACGTGATCCGGATCGGTCAGGGCATTGGAACCTATCTTGCCAAGGAAGGCAACCGCTTCGTTGCCGTAGGACGCGACTGCCGGCTTACCTCGGAGGCCTATGCCGAGCGTTTGATCCAGGGACTGACCTCCACCGGCTGCAGGGTGGTGGATATCGGCATGTGCCCCACGCCGGCCGGCTATTTCGCTATCCGGCACCTTGGGACCATGGGATGCGTCATGGTCACCGCCAGCCACAACCCTCCGGAATACAACGGGTTCAAAGTGTGCAGCGGAATCGATTCGGTTTATGGGGAGCAGCTCCAGGAAATCCGCCGGATTATCGAAGCGGGTGAATTTGAAAAAGGGTGGGGGAAAACCGAGACCTATAAAATACTGCCGGCCTACATCAATTATGTGCTGGACAACATCCGACTGCAGAAGCCGCTGCGCGTGGGGGTGGACAGCGGTAACGGCACCGCCGGCATGACCGCCGTTCCCATTTTCAAGCGCCTGGGCTGCGAACTGCATGAGCTTTACTCAGAACCGGACGGCACCTTCCCGAACCATGAAGCCGATCCGACCGTGGCCGGAAACATGGCCGATCTGGTGGCCCTGGTAAGGTCACAGAAACTGCATGTCGGCATCGGGTTCGACGGCGACGGCGACCGGCTGGGTGTGGTCGACTCGGACGGCACTCTGATTTACGGCGATCAGCTGATGATCATTTTCAGCCGCGAAATTCTTTCACGCAAACCGGGTGCCACGTTCATTTCGGAAGTCAAATGCTCCCAGACCATGTATGACGATATCGCCAAACACGGCGGCAACGCCATCATGTGGAAGACCGGCCACTCCATGATCAAGCAGAAGATGAAAGAAGTCAAAGCCGAACTGGCCGGAGAGATGAGCGGCCATATCTTCTTTGCCGACCGCTACCTGGGCTACGACGACGCGGTCTACGCCGCCTGCCGGCTGCTGGAAATCCTGGCCTCCAGCGGCCAAACCATCACGCAGCTGCTGGCCGACGTTCCCAAAACCTACAGTACGCCCGAAATCCGCATGGAGTGCGCCGACAACATCAAATTCGAAGTGGTGCGCAAGGTGACCGATTACTTCCGAAAGCGCGCCAAAGTAATCGACATCGACGGCGCGCGGGTGCTTTTCGACGACGGCTGGGGCCTGGTGCGGGCCTCCAATACGCAGCCGGCCCTCGTGCTGCGCTTCGAGGCGCTCACGCCCGAGCGCTTGAAAGAGATCCGCCTGATCGTGGAAACGGCACTGGAGAACATAAAAGCCGGCAACTAGACCAGGCAGGCCTGACCCGCGCCGGACAAAGGGCAGGGTTTTTTCACCGCTCCTTTTGCAGGGCGCGGATCAAAAAAAGGAACGTTCAATTTCTACCGCTCAAATCAAGATCTTCGCGACCCTGTTCTTTGCGCTCTTCGTGACCATCACCGGTGTGGGCATCGTGGTACCCCTGCTGCCGGTCTACGCGCACCAGCTGGGCGCCGGCGGATTGGCCATCGGGTTGGTATTCGGCGGCTTTTCTTTCTCGCGCAGCTTGCTGCTGCCGGTTTTCGGCCGACTTTCGGACCGCAAAGGGCGAAAACCGCTGATCGTGGCCGGCCTGCTGGCCTACACCCTGGTATCGATTGCATTTATCTACTCCACTTCGGTAGTGCAGTTGATCGCGATACGTTTTGTTCAGGGCATGGCCTCGGCCATGATCATGCCGGTGGTTCAGGCTTACGTGGGCGACATCACCCCCCCGGGCAAGGAAGGCCTGATCATGGGCATCTTCAGCATGTCGATGTTTTTCGGCCTCAGTCTGGGTCCGGTGGCCGGAGGCCTGCTCAACGATCATTTCAGCATGCAGGCCACCTTCATCTGCATGGGACTGCTCTCTTTCCTCGGGTTTGCCCTCGGTCTGGGCCTGCTGCCGCCCACCCGCACCGAAGCGGCCCTGAACCGCAATCCGTCTCCGGCGCAGTGGCGCACCATCGTGCGTGACCGTGTGGTCGCGGGGATTTTTATCTACCGCTTTTGCTATACGGCCGCCATCGGCATCATCTGGGGGTTTTTACCCGTGATGGCCGATGCGGAGCTGGGGCTTTCCAGTTCACGCATCGGCGTACTGGTCATGTTGGGCGTTTTCGTCAGCGGTCTGATCCAGATTCCAATGGGCTATCTGGCGGATCGCTTCAACCGCCGCATCTTGGTGGTGACCGGCGGATTGGTGGCCGCCGCGGCAGTATTTCTCTATATGGGGGCAGACAGTTTCGGCGAGCTGTTTGTGGCCGGGGTGGTGTTCGGCCTGGGCGGCGGCACGGCCATGCCGGCCCTCATGGCCGTTGCGGTCACGAAGGGCAACCATATCGAGTCCATGGGGTCGGTGATGGCCCTTTTGACCATGGGCCACAGCCTGGGGATGCTGATCGGGGCGGTGCTGGCCGGCCTGATGATGGAACTGCTCAGCCTGCGCGGCGCCTTCGGCTTGGGCAGTGCGATGGTGGTTCTGGGCGTGGCGTTCTTTTTCTTCAGCACCGCCGGCCGCAACCTGACCGAAAGGGCGTAGCATGACCATCACCATGACCCCCATCGGAGTAATCCACAGCCCCTATCAAACCGTCGAATCAATGCCTATCCAGCCCTCGGGCGCCGCGGAAGTCGCGGGCAGGGTGGTGATTGATTCGGCTTTCGCCGACGGTCTTGAAGACACCGAGGGCTTCTCGCACCTGATCCTGCTGTACTGCTTCCACCGAAGCCGGGGCTACGAACTGCGCGTCAAACCCTTCCTGGACGACCTCCACCGCGGCCTTTTCGCCACCCGCGCGCCGCGCCGGCCCAACCCCATCGGGATCTCCACTGTGGCGCTGATCCGGCGCGACGGCAACATTCTGCATATCCGCGGGGTCGATGTGCTCGACGGCACCCCTCTGCTCGACATCAAACCCTACGTTCCGGCCTTCGATGCGCCCCATGCCAGCCGCATCGGGTGGCTGGAGGGCAAAGCACAGCAGGCCGATCGGAAACGTTCGGATGACCGGTTTGCACCTGCGGGCGGGGAGAAGCATTGCCCCGGTGATCCCTGAGCCGCCGCTGCGGGCAGGGTTTCGCCAAAAGCCGACGGGCGCGGCGGTCGGGGTCGATCTTTTCGCGGTCCCCAATCGGCTGAGCGGCTCAAAATGCGGTTGGCGCTGTAGTCGGCGGCGCCATTTGCGCGGGGACCGCGTTCCTTCGAATCAAAGCTCTTCGGGCGTGAAGGCCACCACCTCGTCGATCCGCGGGGCATCGGCCAACAGCATCAGCAGCCGGTCCAGACCCAGGGCATTGCCGCTGGCAGGCGGCATTTTTGCCAGCGCAGCCAGGAACGGCTCCGGCATCGGGTAGACCGTTCGCCCGGCCGCACGCCGGGCGGCCAGCTCCGCTTCGAAACGGCGGCGCTGTTCGGCGGGATCGGTCAGCTCGGAGAAGCCGTTGCACAGCTCTACTCCGGCCACGTAAAGCTCAAAGCGCTCGGCCAGATGCGGCGCCCCGCGCTTGGCGCGCGCCAGGGCACCGCAGGCCATGGGATAGTCATGCAGAAATAAGGGGTGCGGGCGGCCGAGATGCGGCTCGATCGAGAAGGCCAGCACCTCGTCGAAGCGGTCCTGCCGCAAGGCCTCCTCGGGCGACAGGTTGGCATAACGACGGAATGCATCCGAGACGGTCATGCGCGGCCAGGGGGCCGATACATCGAGGCGGGTCCCCTGATAAGTGAAATGGCTCCGGCCCAGCGCTGCGCATACGCTGCGCACCAGTGTCTCGGTCTGGGCCATCATGGCGTGGTAGTCGGCGCCCGCCGTGTACCACTCCAGCAGCGTCATTTCCGGAAGGTGGCGGCCGCCGCGCTCCTTGCTCCGGAAGCATTTGCAGATCTGATAGATGCGTTCGTAGCCGGCCGCAAGCAGTCGCTTCATGCACAGCTCCGGGGAGGTCTGCAAGAACCAGTCGCCGCATTGCCGGGCATCGATGTGGGCTTCGGGCGCCGGGGCCGGGATGCATACCGGTGTGTCCACTTCCAGGTACCCCAGGGCATCGAAAAAACGGCGCACTGCCGCCGTTGTGCGGGCGCGCAGAATCAGATTGGAGCGGATGACGCTTTGACGGTCAGCCATAAAAGTTAATACGGTCTTTTTAGCGTTTCGAATCTTTGCTCTTTTGCTGATACGTATCCGTGGTGCGGTCCTGCAGATAGATGTGGGCGAAAATGCGCGGATCGGCTTCTTCGTACCACCGCTGGCCCTGTTGCCGGCAGCGGTCGCAGGCCTTGCGGGGGATATGCACGGCCAGAACGCGGGCGCCGCGGTCGCAGGAGGAATCGATGCGCAAAGCGCCGGCGCACGCCTCGCACAGGCGCACCTGTTCGCTCTGGGTTTCCCGCAGGCTGTCCGTGTCGTAGTAAATGCTGCGGTAGCGCTGATCACAGCCCGGCCGCCGGCGCATGGACTTGGCCAGAGTCCGGCGCTGCCGGAAAATGTCCAGGGCTTCCCGGCAGGTCTCCTTGATACGCTTGGTGACCTCGGGCCGTTGCTGAATACGCTCGGGACGGAAATCGGGTTCGTGCAGGTTGCTGTAATCGAGCCCGGCCATGGCCAGGATGATGCCGGCATTCACATAGGGCAGGGCGCCCTCGATGGAATAGCCGCCTTCCAGCACGGCGATATCGGCCTTGAGCAAGGCGGTGAGTTCGGCGTAGCCGTGCGCCGAAAAATTCATATTGGTGATGGGGTCGGAGTAGTGGTTGTCCTGTCCGGCGCTGTTGACGATCAAATCGGGCTTGAATTCCTCCAGTATGGGCAGCACGACTTCGCGGATGGCATGCAGAAAACCCTCTTCGGCGGTGTGCGGCGGCAGGGGGATATTGATCGTGCTACCCACCGCATTGGGACCGCCGATCTCGTCCAGGAAACCCGAGCCGGGATAAAGCGTCCGGCCGTCCTGGTGCATGGAAATGAAGAGCGTGTCCGGATCGTGCCAGTAGATGT
>DDYQ01000099.1:13988-17540 GCA_002348005.1 Desulfobacteraceae bacterium UBA2230
TCGATCATGATCGCTTCGATGTTCACGTTGCAGAAGCCGCGGGCGCCGTGCACCACCCGATTGGCGTGATGGCCGGGCGGCCGCACCAGGGCGAAACCGCGTTGGACTCTGCCCTCCAGCACGGCCATGCCGATCGTCTTGGCGCCGCCGGCGCTGATGAAATGCGATTCGGTCATGACCCCCCAGGGGTCGGGGACGCAGAAATGAACGCGCTGTATATCCTTGATGTTCGCCAGATCGGGCTTGAATTCAACGATGCCGTCGATGTCCAGCAATCCTTCCTCGAAGACCTGATCCTGGGTGTAGAGCAAGCGCTCTTCGCGTTCGGGGTGCGTCGGATTGATGGCCCAGTCGAACGCCGGGAAAAAGACCAGGCCGGTTTTGTTTTTGGCTTTAAGCATTTTAAAGATCTTCCCTCGTCAGCTTTTCCGTGAGCGGGTCATAGCCGACGATCAAACCGGGCTTGATCTGCACCCGCACGCGGATATTTCTGCCCACCGTGCGGAAACCCCGTACCATGTTGAACGAAGATTCCTCTATGACTTCCATTTTCAAATAGTTGGGGTTGGCACCGCGCCGCAGGGCTTTTTCGCGCAGCAGCTGGAAGGCCAGTTCGCGCGCGTCCGGCAGATCGAAATCCCAGGCGATGTCCCGGCTGAAATGTTCGCCCGGTGCCATGGCGATCTGTTGGGAAGTGTCGGCATAGACCACCACTTCGCTGGTGGTGCGCGCCAGCGCGCAGCCGATTGCATTGGCGACCCCCCAGTGGGGAACAACTGATACCGTTCCGTTGAAGAGCGGCGCCAGTCGGCGGGCGAACTGCTGCGCCGGCCCACCCATCACCATGATCTGCTGCGGCCGGATCTGAATGCCTTCCATCAGTTCGTGGACCGTGTAGACCGGTTTGCTGTTGATGCGTTCGATCATTTCGCCCGCCGCGGTCAGGATCCGGCCGCAGGCTTCATCGAAAATGCGGCCGGCGGTCTCCTCGGGCGTAAGCCCCAGTTCCTGGGCCAGCGGGCGCAGCCCTTCGATCGCGCGGTGGCAGTCGCCGGTGTCGGTCATGCCCAGCACGCAAAAGGCGTCCGTAGGGGTCGGCGCCGGACCGCCGTAGGCCATTGCACGGCCGATACGATCCGGACCGACCGTCAGTTTGCCGTCTCGAATGCGCACCGCGCTGTCTCCGCCGATCCCGATGGAGTGGCTCAACAGCGCCCGTATCAGGGTTTTGTGCGGTCCGATTTCAATGCCCAAGGGAGACAGCAGGGGCACGCCGCCGACCAGAACGGCCATGTCGGTGGTGGTGCCGCCGATNNCTCCCCCGAAGCAGGCCGCCGCGCCAATGCGCATCGGGCCCACCCTGATACTGTTGTCACGGCAGCGGATCACACTGTCTCCGCCCAGGGCAATGGAGCGCACCGCGAAGGCGTTTACATGGGTGAAGTGTTTGTCGATCCGCGCCCCTTTGGAAGCATACAGAGGCTCTCCGGAAATTAACAGCGATATGTCGGTGGTGGTGCCGCCGATATCCAGCGCCAGGCAGGTCTTGTCGGCGGGCGCGCTGGCGATCGAGCCCATGACGCTGGCCGACGGCCCCGACAGGATGGTCTGCGCCGGATAGTTCAGCGACGCGTCGAACTGCATGTTGCCGCCGTCGGGTTTGAGGATGCGGATGGGCACCGTGAGTCCCTTGCGCTCCAGTACCTTTCTGACCGCCTCGAAGAACTCGCGGTGCACCGGGAACACCGCGGCGTTGAGATACGTGGTGGCAATGCGGCGCGGAAAATTGAGACTGCCCGAAAAGGTGTGTCCCATGAAGACCCGCTCCACATGGGGCGCCACGATCTCCGCCATGACCTTTTCATGTTCCGGGCTGCGTACCGAAAATTTGGAGACCACGCCGGCATATCGGATGCCCTGGCGGGCGAAGCCGGCGGCGATTTCATGAATGCGGTGCGTATCGAGCGGCACGATCTGCCGCCCGCGGTGGTCCACCGCCCCGGCCACCACGTGGTAGTCGGGATTGGTGCGGAACAGCTCCGGGTCGATGCCCGGTCCGGCACTGACCAGCATGCCGACCGGCGGCAGCTTCTGCTGAACCACCAGGTTGGTGGCCAGCGTCGTGCTGAGCACGATCCGGCGGATTTCGCGGGAATCGATCCCTTCGGTAAGCGCGGTCAGCCCGTCCAGGACCGTCTGGAAAAGGTCGCTGGTGTCGGTGGGCACCTTGACTTCCCTGACCAGCCCCTCCGGGCCGATCAATACGGCATCGGTATGGGTGCCGCCCGCATCGAGTCCAATGATCATGTGACTACCCTTTGCGCGCGGCGGGCTGGAATGAATGCAAAACGCACGGATTCGTCCATATGTCAGACTTTCGGATACGTGACGCTGCCTGTTGCCTGATGCGTAAAGCCGTAAACTCTGTTAGCATTTATTCCACAAGCAGATCCAAAGCTCAACCGCTTTTCAGCGGTCGGCCGTGCGGCATGTCGCCTGTATTCCGGTGCTGTTCGATATTGACTTGCCCTTGAGGCATACGCTATTGAAATCGGTTTAAACCCCATGGCACGGGCGGCATGGCGCGTCCGGAGCCGAAAGGCGATGGTGGAGGGATGATTCAGCTCATCAGAGGGTTCAAGGACATTCTGCCCGGCGAGATCGAGGTGTGGCACCTGATCGAAAAGACCGCCGTGGACCTGTTCGAAAGCTTCGGCTACCAGGAGATCCGCGTGCCGGTCATGGAAAAGACCGAACTGTTCGCCCGCAGCATCGGAGAAGATACCGATATCGTCGAGAAGGAGATGTATACCTTTCCCGACCGCAAGAAAGACTTTTTGACGCTGCGGCCCGAGGCCACCGCTTCGATTGTGCGCGCCTATATCCAGCACAAGATGTACGCCGATGACCCGGTGCGCAAGTTCTACCTGGTCGGCCCCATGTTCCGGCGCGAGCGGCCTCAGAAGGGGCGCTATCGCCAGTTCTACCAGCTCGATCTGGAAGCCTTCGGCATCGCCTCGCCCTATATCGACGTGCAGATCATTCACATCCTGCATCTGCTCTTCCAGCGTCTGGGCGTGCGCGACACCCGGGCCATCATCAATTCGCTGGGATGCCCCGCCTGCCGTCCCGCTTATCGCCAGGCACTCACGGCCATGCTGGTTTCGGTACAGGACAAGCTGTGCGTCGATTGCCAGCGCCGCAAAGCCCGCAACCCCCTGCGCGTGCTGGACTGCAAGGTCCCGGCCTGCAAGGCACTGGTGGAGAACGCGCCGAGCATCGCCGCGTCGCTCTGCCCCGGATGCGACGAGNNCCCTGCGCGTGCTGGACTGCAAGGTGCCGCAGTGCCGCGAAGCGGTGGCCGATGCGCCGGCCCTGCTGGATTATTTATGCAAAGATTGCCGCGTCCATTTCGAGACCGTGACCTCCAGCCTGACGCGGCTGGGCGTTCCCTATACCATAGACAAGCGACTGGTGCGCGGTCTCGATTACTACACCCGCACGACCTTTGAGATGCAGACCAGTCTCCTGGGCGCCCAGAGCGCCGTGGCC
>DDYQ01000056.1 GCA_002348005.1 Desulfobacteraceae bacterium UBA2230
AGCGCGATGCCGGTGTTGCCCGAGGTGGCCTCGATGAGCACCGTGTCCGCCCGGATCTCTCCCCGCTTTTCGGCCTGCTCGATCATGTGCTTGGCGACGCGGTCTTTGACGCTGCCGCCCGGGTTGAGGTATTCGGCCTTGGCGTAAATCACGGCCGAATCGAAGCGTTCGAGCTTGAACATCGGCGTGTTGCCGATGCAGCCCAGGATGTTGTCTTGTGTCACGGCGTGTTCTCCAGCAAGTTGTTCAATGCGTTGAGATGGCGCTCCCAGGCGTAATTGCGGACCATGGTCTGCCGGGCCCGGGCCCCCATCGTTTTCGCCAGGGCCGGATCCTGCCACAGCGAGATGATTTTTTCTGCGAACGTCCCGGCCGCGTCGTCCGCGACCATGAGGTCTTCGCCGGATAGGGCGTCGATGCCTTCAAATGCCTGGCGCGTGGCCACGACCGGCTTGCCCATGGCCATGGCCTCNNTTCTGGATGCCGCGGGCGATGCGCATGGGTGCAATGGCAACGGAGGCGCGCCACACGTAAGGGCGGATGTCCGGCACGCGGCCGGTCACCTCGATGCCGCTGTGGCTGCCGAGGCGGCGGATCTCACGGGCAGGGTTTGCTCCGACGATCGTCAACCTGGGGGTTGGGATCCGATCTTTGAGCACCGGCCACACCTCCCGGGCGAACCAGAGCACGCCGTCCACGTTGGGGTAGTAGTCCATCAATCCGCAGCATACCAGGGTGAATTCTTTTTCGCTGGGACATGGTCCATCGCCGGTCGCGGGGTGAAAGTAGTCCATGTCCACGCCATTGGGAATTGCATGCACCCCGGCGGTGCAGCCGGTGACCGTTCGCAGCAGCGCGGCCTCGGGTTCGGAAACCGCTACGCCGGCGTCGAAGCGGTCGGCGATGCGCTTTTCGTAAGCCGCCAGGCACCGGGCTTCACGGGCGTAGATCCAGCGCTGCCACAAAGGGGCCTTTTGGGCGTACTGACGCCATTTGTCCGAATCCACGTCGATAAAATCGCACACCAGGGGTGCATGTTCCGGCAGGTCCCGGGTGCGGAAGATGTACTCGGCCGTGGGTGAGGAGTAGCACAGGACGGCCTTCACCGGATACCGGGCCAGGATGCTGCGGACATAAGCAAGGGCCGCGGGATGGTAAAAGGCGGCGACGCTCAGCGGCCTGTTAGTGAGGAGTGCGCCGGCCATGGCCAGGTTCCGGCGGATCTTGTCGATGCGCTGGAAAAAGCTGGTTTCGCATTGCTCCCGGAGGGCCGGGATATGCTTCTCGTCCCCGGCGTCGTCGATGAAGGTGGCCAGGTGGATGCGCCACCCTTTCTCTTTGAGAAAGCGGAATTCATGGTACGACCGTATCTTATCCCCTTTATCCGGTGGATAGGGGATGCGGTGGACGATCAGCAGGAGGTGCTTTTCCGATGAGCGCATGTCAAATTGGACCTGGGCTGATGGGTGCGTTCGGCGATGATCCCGGGGAACCGCTGCGGCCCGACCGGGAAAGAACCGGTTCGGGTGACTCAAGAGGCTTTCAACCGGCTTTTGGCGAGCAGCACGTGGGTGAAATACAGCAGGACCAGGGCCACCAGGAACACCAGGATGCCGGACATTTCATGCAAAAACCCTTCTGCGGTTTCCGGCCCGATATGGTACGCCAGTATGGCGGTTACGGTCAGACGCACGATATTGACGATCACTGCGATGGGGATGGCAGCCAGGAAAAGGAGCCATTTCCCGGATCGTTTGAGCGCGGCGATGCAGGCGAAGGCGGCGCTCAGGGCCAGCATGGAGGTCAAGGATCTCAGACCCGAGCAGGCATCCACCACTTCCAGGGAGGTATTGGCCAGGTGCAGGATATTGCCATCCCGGAACACGGTGATCCCGATGAAGCCGATGAGATCGCCGCTCAGTCGTGCCGCGAAGAGCTGCAACGGGAAGGCGATCTTGTTCCAGAGAATGGCGGGAATGGGGATCATGAAGATCAGGTAGCACAGCGGCACGAGGGCGATCTTGAACACCTCGCTGCCGAACAGCAGCAGCGTCAGGCCCATCAGCGTGACGACGATGGAAAAGCGCATGGTGAAAAGTTCGGCGCCGATGTTGCCGGCGATATGCAGCAGCATGCCGGCGACGATGAGCGCATACCCCCACTTGCTGGTCCCGATGGCGGCGCTTTTGATCTTTTCCCGGTTGTACCAGAGTATGAAAGCGGCAATGAAGGGAATCATGAACCCGTGGGAAAAATTGTCGTCCGTTGACCAGTCTTTGACCAGCTTGACCAGGGTGTGGTTGTAGACCAGGGCGAAGACGGTGCACAGGGTCAGGATTTGGAGCCACGCCGATCGGGCGTTGATCGACATCATAGGCGGCCTCGATGTGAGATAGTCATGGGATGATATGGGGCGATCAAGACGGAATGTATTGGTTGAGGATGGGGAACAGCTCACGAACGAAATCTTCCAGAGCGGCTATGGTGTCACTTTCATTGGCATCGACGGGCGTGATCAGCCGGACGAACGAGCCGTCCGTGCGGTTGCGGGTGACGGCATCCCATACGAGATAGATTTTCTGCAGGTACTCGGAGGATATGATGCGCCCCCTGGAATGATACCAATAATAGGAGATCTGCTTCTGGCGGCCCTTCTGGAGGACCAGCTTGATGATTTTGATCCGAGATTCGGGGTTGCCCCCGATGTTCAACGGCACGGTTGTAGACTCAATGATGTTCCAACCGCCGCCGGGCATGCAATTTTTGGGTGAATGGATTGTCTCCCCTTCCCGCTGGCTTTGATAGTAACCGATATAGAGGTTGATCCACTTTCCGTTGGCGTTGGTGTAGTCGGCGTAAAACGAATCGTCGACACCAAGCACCTCGTAGATGATGGCTTCGAAGCGCTTTTCAACGCCTTCCCATTGGCCGATGGTTTTGGGAAATGTCGACAGCGGCTTGTTGGGAATGATCAGTTCGGGGCGGTTGATGTAGCCCAGAAGAAAAAATGCGCTGAGCATGATCACGGCTGCGGCGATGGTGTTTTTCCAATTCATGGGCGATCCTTGGGGAGGTTTTGATGATGTCATAGACTGATGTGTTTTCGGATGGCGGGGCCGATAATCCGCGTGATCGAGACGGGAAGCTTCTGCCAGTAACGCGCTGCATAGCCGAACCTCTGCTTTTCCGATGCCGCGGCTTGTTCGTGCATGGATCCGCCATTCAACCGGATCCCATGCCAATAGAGCTGGACAGGTGCCGCTCCCCATTGTTTTTTAAAATTATAGGTGCCTTCCTGCGGGGTGGAGCGGCCGAAATCGAAGCTTCGATAGCCATTGTCGCAGCCATATTCGAGCATTTTCCAGTAAAGCAGCATATTGGGAGACAAGGCGCTGTATTTCCTCAGAGCCGAGGCCCAGGGATTTTGCAGTGCCTGGCGAAAGCCAATGGTCACGCTGCATGCCAGCGGCGTTTTCTCTTTGTATACGATGAAGATCCTGGCCAGGTCGGCAAAGGTCTCTATGGTCTTTCTGATAAATTGGGCGGAATGGACCGGAGAACCCAAGTCTCTCATATTTTGGCTGAAGACGTCGTAAAAATCCTCAAACAGCTCCGCGCCGCCGATCTTGACCTGGAGGCCGGCTTTGATCGGACGGTTGACCTGGCTTCTGAGCTTCGACTTGAAGGATTTAAGCAGCAACTCTCCGCTTTCGGGCAGGGCCATGGTCATGCGCACCTTGTGGGTGGCCGTGTGGATCGCAACACCGGGGGCACGGAGCGGTGATGCCGCCGGTGAGAGGTCGGGCATGGGTGTGTTGCTGCGCAATTCGACACTGCTGGCCCCCAGATCCTTTGCCAGTTGGATGGCTTTTTCCAACAGGGCCTGTTGCGTATCCCCCTCTCGCGCCAGGACTCCCCCCATATCGAAAAAGGGAATGGAAACCAATTTATTCCCGAATATGAGGTGTTGCATGTGAACCAGCGGCAACACGCCTTTGATTGATTCGGTGACACCGCCGTTGCTGGTTGCGGATTGCTCGACGGCCGCGAGATAATGGGTGTTGTGGCCGTATGCGGTTTCGATCACACGTTTCCAGCCCCATAAGTGGTAGAGGTGCGAATCGGGCTGACCGATGACGAACTCATCCCATAGCTGCCGGTCGCTTTCTTTCAATGGATGAATGTGCAGGGTCATAAAAATCAGTTCGGTCCCAGGTTTGTTTTTATCGATTGCACCACACGTCCGGCGGTGTGGCCGTCCCACAAGGCGGGCGCCACATGCCGGCCCACTTCCATGCCGAGCATTTCTTCGGCCTTATCTTCAAGATCATCGATCGAGCAAAGCCTGTTGGTGCCCTCGGTTATGGTGACAGGCCGCTCGGTGTTGGGCCGCATGGTCAGGCAGGGTATGCCCAAGTAGGTGGTCTCTTCCTGGATGCCGCCACTGTCCGTAATGGCCAGCCCGCAATTAAAGACAAGGCTCATGAAACTCACATAACTCAAAGGCTCCGAGAGGACGATGTTTTGGGTGCGCTTCAATTCATCGTACAACCCGTAAGTGGAGAGATTCTTACGGGTTCGCGGATGTACCGGGAACACCAGGGGAATGCGATGTGCAATGTTTTTGAGTTTACCACAAAGGGTTTTCAGCTTTTCCGGATCGTCGACATTGCCTGGGCGGTGAAAGGTCACGACGGCAAACCCGCCTTTTGGAAAACCAAGTTCCGAACAGGTGTCCTGCTCCTCGATTTTCGCGCGCATCCGCTCCAACGAATCGATCATGATGTTGCCGACACGCGCTATCTTTTCCGGCGCCACCCCTTCCCTGAGAAGATTCTCATCGCCGTCGGGGGATGGGGTCCACAGCAGGTCAGCGAGACTGTCGGTCACGATCCGGTTAATCTCTTCGGGCATGGTCCTGTCGAAGGATCTCAGGCCGGCTTCCAGGTGCGCCACCACTGGACGCTGAATGTGCCTACCGGAATCGTAGTTTATTTTTACAGCGGCCAGTGTGCACGCCATGGTGGAGTTGACGTCTCCCACTACGACGACCATGTCCGGCTTCTTCTCCAATAGCACCGTTTCATAGGCCATCATGACTTTTGCGGTCTGCTGGGCGTGACTGCCACCGCCGATCCCCAGATGGATGTGCGGCGCGGGCAGTTGGAGATCGGAAAAAAAGGAGTCCGACATGTTCGGATCGTAGTGTTGACCGGTATGAATGATTTGGGTAGTGGCCCAATTTTCCTGAATCAACTCATGATAAAGCGGTGCAATTTTCATGAAGTTGGGTCGGGCGGCTGCGATCAGGTGGATGAGTTTTGCCATCGGCTAGATGACTCCTTTAATCGTGTCGACGAATCGGGTGGCGTCCAACTTGACGACGATGAAAAACAGGGTGAAGACCGAAATGGCGATGACCACCATGACCATGCTGAGAATGTTGTTCAATTTACTTTTGGCCAGCTCTCTCGCTCCCTTAAGGGGAGGAAGT
>DDYQ01000215.1 GCA_002348005.1 Desulfobacteraceae bacterium UBA2230
CCTTCCAGTGCCACAGATCGCCCTTCTCAGCCGCCGAAGCGGTGGCGTATTTGAATTGTTTTATGGGCGCCCCTGCCGGGCCGTGGCACAGGACGGCGCATCCCCTGGTGGCGAAGTTATTGATTCTGTTGATTTCGAACTGCAGGGCGATGCGGTCCTCGTCGCCTTTGAGTTTGTTCCAATTCTGGCCGTCGAACTGCCAGGCACCCTTGGTTACACTCTGAGTGGCGTCCTTCCATTCGAACAGGAACAAAATTTCATTGTCGGTGTAGAGGGCCCGGGTGGTCACGACGGCCTTCTTGCCGGCAAACTTTTCCTTGCCCTCGAAAGGCACATCCAGTGATTTTGCCTTCTGCCACGCAGCGTCATCAAGGCTCGCAGGGGCTTGCGCAACCTTGGTGGCAGAGAGTGTCTGGATGGCGGCACCGGTGGCTTGACCCGCCATGAGCGCCTGCCCGCCCAGGACGAAAACTACCAGCAATACGGAAAGAATCGACGTCTTGTCTTTCATGCAGGGTTCTCCTTTCACTATACATCCGGTCAAGCCGGCATAAGGACCATCAATTTACCTTCCTCCACCTTGTGCTCCATGACGACCAGCGGCCGAGTGGGAGGCCCGGCGACGGGTCGCCCTTCTCTGTCGAAAATGCCGCTGTGGCAAGGACACTCGAAAATTTCTTTCTCCTTGTTCCAGATGACGTTGCAGGCGAGATGAGTGCAGGTAGAGGAGAAAACAGTGAGCTTATCGGCCTCGGATTTGGCCCAGACGAAGCCGCGCTGAGGAAGTACGATCCACCCGTCCTTGACCATGAACTCGTAGGAAAGCATCCCGACTTCGCCTTGTATGAGTTGGTCGGCGGGGCCGAAATCGATCCATTTGGCGGTACCCTTTTCAAGCGCCGGTGCCACAACATAGGTAAGAAGGGGAACGCCCGTAAGCGCTATAGCCGCCCCCGTCAGGGCCGCTGTTTTGACAAATTGCCTGCGGCTGAAGCAAGCGCTCTGGTCCGCCTGGGATTCTTCTGCTAAGGGGGCCATGCTGTCTTCCGTGATAATATGACTTGATGAAGAGGCGAGCCAGGAATTTGGAAGGAGTTCAATATGATTAATTAAAAATTAGGGGAAGCGCCTCGATTTTGTCAACAACATTTTCCCCGGCGAATTGGCAACTATGCGATTTTCAAAACAGGAATGGGGACCAAACCCCTTTTCCCTCAACCGTTGTAACCCCATTCGCATGGGCAAGTTGATGTGGCTTGCTCGTCTTGAGCACAAGACCGCTTTGATTGTTTTTAAAAAGGACTTGTTTCAGAACATTTCAGCTCCTGAATAAATTCTTTGGAGTTCATAACGCGAAAAAGAGGGTACAAAGGATTCCTTCTATAGAGATCGCACGTTTGCGATTGAATCTTTTCAGACGCGGCGGCACAGCAATCTTCTATCAGAACGGCTCTAAAATCGTTTGCCAGAGCATCAAAAGCACTGGTGAGAACGCAGAAATTAGTGGCAATTCCACATAAGGCGCAAAGCGAAACTTCTCTGTCACGCAGCCATCCCTCGAGCCCTGTTTTAAAGAAAGCGGACATCCTGGGCTTTGGCATCCAGCAATCCTCCTCTCGCCGATCCAACTCATCGATTATTCCGGCTCCTGCGGTGCCGGTTAAAGAGTGAGGTTTCATCCGGCCCCGGAAATAGAAGTCGCCCATCTGAAATGAATCCGTTGCAAACACGACGGGGTATTTTCGGCCTCTGAAAACTTTTATAAGCGCGTTGACGGGTGGGATGATTTTTTTAAAAAGGGCTGTAATGGGCAGCCTGCGGGTTTCATCAAAATTATCCTTGACCATATCGATGATGATCAATGCCGGTCTGTAATCGACTTCCTGCTCGTTCATTTACACGATTTCCTTTTTTAGCCGAGCTGCACCCGCCAGCATAACGCCCCAGTAATAAGGGGTGGTATGAAAATCCCGAGCGGCACGAAACGTCCCGCGCGCCTTAAATTCAGTACTTGGTCAAAGCATCGATCTGCAAAGCCAGGTACATGTGGTGGCGCCCGCCATAGTCGGTAGTACCGCTGAATGTGACAACTGTGGCACTAAAGGTCTTGAAGCGCTTTTTCCGCTTCCTCGCGAGTTTCATAAAGATGAGGGGAGACTTTTCTTTTGCTCAATGCCTCACCCAGCTTCATTCTCAGAAAAGCGCTGGTTGTAAAGCGGGTGGCGTGCTCGTAAAAGTTTTCCATCAGATACTCGATCAGTTCAGTATATTCTTCTTCTAAATCCGGTCGGATATAGAAATTGTCATAATTGACTATGGTAGACACTTTTCTTTTGAGCGGTTTGAGCATGGCTTCGATTTTCTCACGTATTTCAGAGATTTCATGCCGTCGGGTGATCGAAAGCGCTTCAAAATTAACGAAGAACTGATTGGTTGCGGAATCATAGCTGAGCCTGCTTTCCAGGGGCTTGTCCACTAGATTTTCGCGCAGACCCATGGGCTGGGGCATAAAAATGCGAACGTCCATGCGGCGTAGATCGGGAGAAATGAAGGGCTTGAACTCCATTTGAGCCAAAATGTCGCGCTCGAGATCCATGCCGGGAGCAATTTCGACAAGCTCCAGACCCCTTGAAGTTAATTTGAAGACGCAGCGCTCGGTGATGTACAAGGCAGACTGCCCGCGGCTGGCAGCATACAAGCCGCTGTAGGTACGGTGTTCAACCTGCTCGACAAACTTTTTGGCTCTGCCTTCCTGCTCGATTACCAGTTTGCCGTCAATGACCTGGACCCTCAAGCCTCCTGCCGTGAAGGTTCCCACAAATACGACCTTTTTGGCGTTCTGGCTGATGTTGATGAAGCCGCCTGCACCGGCCAGCCGGGGGCCGAACTTGCTGACATTTAAATTTCCATTTTTATCAGCCTGGGCAAGGCCTAGAAATGCCACGTCCAACCCGCCTCCGTCGTAAAAGTCAAACTGCTGATTCTGGGCTACCAGGCAACTGATGTTGGTGCCTGCCCCAAAATCCAGCCCGCCGGCAGGCACTCCGCCGATTATTCCAGGTTCGGCCGTCATGGTAAGCAAGTCCATGATGCGTTCTTCGTTGCCCACCTCAGCGATGCCTTCCGGCATACCGATGCCCAGATTGACGATGTCGTTGGCATGCAGTTCAAAAGCCGCCCGCCGGGCGATGATTTTACGGGCCCCCATCTCCATGGGAGGCAATGATTGCAAGGGGACTTTGATTTCACCACTGAATGCCGGGTTGTAAAGCGTGCCGAAGGTTTGCCAGTGGCGCTCGCTTTCTGCCTTAACCACACAGTCCACCAGTATACCTGGAATGACAACATCGCGCGATTTCAACGCGCTCCGGTCCGCGATGCGTTCGACCTGCACGATGACGAAGCCCCCTGAATTTTTGGCCGCTGCCGCCATCGCCAGGGCATCGAGCACAAGGGCCTCTTTTTCCATGCTGATGTTGCCGTCAAGGTCCGCCGTAGTGCCGCGCAAAATGGCAACATTGATGGGAAAGCTTTTATAGAAAAGCCATTTGCGGCCATTCAGCTCGATTCGTTCCACCAATTCTTCTGTAGTGTTGGTATTGAGTTTTCCACCCCCGAACTGAGGGTCTACAAAGGTATCGAGTCCAACGTGGGTCAGCGTGCCGGGTTTTCCTGCGGCAATGTCGCGATAGAGATGTGAAATCACGCCTTGGGGGAAATTATAAGCTTCTATTTGGCCTTCCATCGCCAATTTCTGCAACTTGGGGACCAATCCCCAGTGTCCACCGATCACCCGCCTTATCATTCCGGCATGCCCCCAATGATTCAAACCTCGGTCTTTCCCATCGCCTTGACCGGCAGCATATACGAGCGTCAACCCGCGGGGTGTACCGCTGCGCAGGAAACGTTCTTCTAAACAAATGGCGATATGTTCGGGAAAGCCGATTCCCACAAAGCCGCTTGTCGCGACGGTATCACCCTCCATGATAATACTGACGGCATCTTCTGCGCTGACTACTTTGCTTTTGCGGGCTGCACGAGGCCCCATGTCCTTGGCAACCGGATGAGTTCTTCCTGAAGGTGTTTCCGCCTTTTTCATGTCCATTTAAGTTCTCCTGTATTTGCGGAGGCTTTCTGCAGTTTAGGGCAATTTACCCGGATTGCAGGGGTTGTGCCAGAAAAGAAACGACTCCTTCGACCTTCAACAGAGCGCCTAATCCAATCCGAGTATTCTTATTTTTCTGTATAACAAGGTACGATGGATGCCTAACAGTTCGGCAGCCTTTGTTTTATTGCCACCAACCTGATTGAGTGTTTTTTTAATCAGAAACTGCTCGGCTGACCGCATGTAGTCATTCAGTGTCGCCGCGTCCGATTTCTGGAAAAAAACAGTTGAAGGATAGATATAGTCTGGAAGTTCATCAGGCTTAATGGTTCCAGATGTAGATGCATATAAAATCCGCTGAATGACGTGTAGCAATTCTCTCCCGTTACCTGGCCAATCATAATTCTCCAGCGCTTTTTCCGCTGAAGGATGAATACGGATCCCCTTTCCTGAAGGCCCCTTGATTGTTTTCTCAATTAAATGGTAGGCGATCGGAATAATATCTTCGCGACGTTCTCTTAACGGCTCGATTTTAACAGGAATGCCATTTATTCGGTAGTACAGATCGCGCCTGAATTGGCCCGTCTTCATGAGCTGTTCCAGATTCTGATTTGTTGCGGAAATAATGCGAAAATCCGAGGAGATGACTTTAACACCACCGACACGTTCGAATTCTTTCAGCTCGAGGACTCTGAGCAATTTTGTTTGCATCTCCAAGGGCATATCGCCGATCTCATCTAAAAACATAGTGCCCAGGTGAGCCAGCTCAAATTTACCAGGCTTTCCCTTTGGATGCGCGCCGGTGAAGGCTCCTTTTTCATAGCCAAACAATTCGGCTTCAAGCAGATCTTTGGGCATTGCCGCACAGTTTACACGAATGAAGGGAAAATCTCGGCGGCTGCTCGCATGGTGGATGGCGTGGGCAAAGAGCTCTTTTCCGGTTCCCGATTCACCGGTGATCAACACCGGCATAGTCGTGCCCGCGGCGTCCGTGGCTTCACGTATGGCACTTTTGATGGATCTGCTCGTGCCGGCGATACTGTCGAAGGTGAATGATGTGCTGTGGGCGGTAGCGAGTTCTTTTTGAACATCGACTATCTTGGACTCTAATTGCTCCAGTTTTTCCGCCAGCTTCGTAGCCGTGGTCACCGAATCAAACAGGACCAGGCCAACGACTGCAATAATCCTTCCATTTTCACGAAGCGGAACACGGTGAACCAGAAAGCCGTTATCTTTGAACTGATGTGGATAGTTGATTTCTGCAATTCCCGTCTTGGCTACTATGTGCAGGCGGCTGTTCGAAACGACCTTTGTGGCATGCTTGCCAAGACACTTTTCGATGTCAATGTCCAGGAATCGGGCGTAGGTCCGATTGATATAGACGATCTTGCCGGCCATATCGCAGATGATGACACCAATTTCCATATTTTCTACAAGGTTTTTAAAAAAACCTTTATGGTAGATGGGATTGGTCGGGTTCAAATCAGCCATGATTCATACTCCATGAATCAGGTAAGTGAGCTCATCAACTGCTGTGCATTGGGAACCAGATGAATGAGCCGCTTGAGATTCATTCGGCAAGAGCTCCCCACGTCATGTCACGCGGGAAGCCCTGCCCGTATATTAAGAAACCATCATCGACTCATTAAATCCGCCTGAGTGTCGTTACGCAGTTTGTAGCCGCTGATCCCCCCACATTGAAGACAACGGCTATTTCCGGCGTCTTGTTCGCCGGTGCCATACCGATGGGCTCTCCTACCAACTGTTTATAGGCCAAGGCATGCATTGAACAGCCCGTCGCACCAACTGGATGGCCTTTGGATTTAAGCCCGCCTGAAAGGTTTACCGGGCATCGGTCATCCGCAGTAAATCGTCCTTCAAGATAGTCCCACCCGGCACGGCCATCTGCCGAAAGCCCCAATGCTTCGGTGGTCAGGATTTGATTAATGGAGAAGCAGTCGTGAACTTCCGCCAAATCAACATCGTCGATCGTAATCCCTGCCTCTTTAAAGGACAGGGCAACGGCGCGTTTGCCTGCAATCAGTTCGTGCATGTTCGGTCGTACGCTTTCTGGTAACCGTTCCGTGGTCATGCCGATGCCGGCAATTTCCACCGCGCGTCGGCTTACGGTTCTCGCCTCTTCAGTGGGCGCCAGGATTACCGCCGCGGCACCATCAGAAATCAGAGAACAGTCGTGAAGGCGCAACGGCGAAGCGATGACGGGGTTACTGCCTTTCCCGGATTCCGGCAGGTTTAAGATGGCTTCGGGCGTAAACAGCTTGAGTCTATCGGCTGGCCCGCCTTTGCTGAAATGGGCAAGCGGATTTTCGACGCCATTGCGATAAGCGAGCGCCGAGACGGCCGCAAACATTTTCTGCAGCTCTTGGATGGTATAGCCATAGTGGGCCATGTAGCCCTTGGCGTATTCGGCAAAGAGTCCTGGGAAGGTCATGCCTTTTGCACCTTCCTCAGGCCAATACGAAGAACACGCCAGGGCATGGGTGACATCGGGAGTCGCCAGCAGACTCATCTTCTCAACGCCGATAACAAGAACCCGGCGAAAACGGCCGGATTCGATGCCGAATATGGCATTGTACAGAGCTATGGATGATGAGGCACAGGCCCCTTCAGTGCGGGTGGTAGGTACAAACCGAAGAAATTCCGGTGCCACTTCCAAGCCCAGGGGAGCCACATGCTCCTGGTTGATGAACATGGACGGTGAACAGGATCCGATCCAAATGCCGTCTATTTGAGACGGGTGCATACCTGCATCTTCGATGGCGCCTCTACCGGCCTCGATGATCAGATCGTAAAAGGATTTGGTATCCTGAACTTCTCCTGTTTCCCGATTTTTTTCCACAAATGCGCCGAATTTGGTGTTGTAGGCACCGATTATGCTGGCTCGACTCATGACCCTTCTCCTGTGGTTATAGTCAATTCCAATCGCAATACTATCCCTTCGAGCCTAACCGGAGACCTCCATGGATGTAATAAACATCGCCGGTAAGCGCTTCATTTCGATAGAGTTCGCATATCAGGGAGGCAATTTCACCGGGTTCGATCAATCTCCCAATCGGGACATTGTCCAAAATGCGGGAAAGTGCACCCTTGTTCATCCCCCCAAGAATGGGTGTGTCCACAAAGCCGGGTGCCACGGCCACACACCGGATGCGGTCGGCGACACCGCGCCGGAAAAATTCGGCGGTTATTACCTTGGGCATGACCGATACCGCTGCCTTGGTGGACGAGTAGTTGATTTGTCCTGCAGTTCCCAAAGAACCGGTGGATGAGATCAGACAGATCAGCCCCCGGTCGCCGTTGTTGATCATCTGTTCAGCGCACTCGCGCACCGTGAGAAATACCCCGATTAGATTGACATCGATCACGGACCGGAACTGCTCCAAGGACATTTTTGAAATAACTTTTCCGGTCTCCCGATCCGGAGCGAGCATCAATCCGTCTTTGATAATGCCGGCAAATGGAGCAACCAAGTTGATCTTGCCGAAGGTGCTGAGTGCCGTTTCAGCCAGTTTTTGGTTATCCGCCTCGCTGGTGACGTCGCATACCAAAGTCTCGACCGACCCGCCAATTGAGGCCTTCGCTGCTTCCAAGGCGGGTTTTGAAATATCGGCCAAAAGCACTTTTCCTCCGCTGTTTACCCAGTATTGGGCAAACGCGAAGCCAATTCCGCTTGCCCCACCTGTTACCACCGCGACCGAATTGCTGATATTCAGCATGAACTCCTCCTTTTAAAAAAAACATGACGTCTCAACTATCAGGATTCATGTGGGTGTGTCTTCCAGCCGGAATTCGTGCTTGGGTGATGCTGTTTCACGGCAAGAAGACGCTACTGCATGTATTGTCATCTGACCCATAGAACCAGCAATTCTCATGCCGCTAAGCAAACGCCCTATGTACTGGCGCGTAAACAACAGCTGTTACTCCTGAGAAAATCAGAAACGTAGCATGATTAATACACTATTGAGGGTTTATTCACAAGCCGCATCGGCCTGAACAAAGTTAGTGGAGTTGGATTTAGGAATGATCATAATATGTTATTGCTGTATTTAGTGAATAAATAACATTCGGCACATCTCTTGCTCCTACCTTTTTGAATCCAATTAAGCCGTGCTCCGTTGAACTCAATTGGCTTGAAGAGTGCCTGATGAAACACAAAGTGCAGTGTAAACACCATGCAGGCTGCCGACAGGATCAAACCACCGTGGTCTTAAGAACTCAATGCGCCACCTTTCTGAAGGTTGGTCCTGTCATTAACAAACCCGCAGATTCTATTGACAAATCAGGGTTCACGGATGGCAGAGGCCGGCTTGCATACCGGCGTGCCGCTGTCGGTCAAGATTGTACATGCAAACGTCCGGCTGCGGAATGTATCAATATCCCTACAACTGTAGCTATTCTAATACAGTCGAGCGTAAAATGTCGGGTGAGGCGGTAAAGATTGTTTTTGACGCTAGATGGCCAGAATGAATGTAACGCAATCCTGCGGACAACTTTGCACAGCCCAAGAGGAGGAATCATGCAAAAGCTCCCGTTTCATTAGCGTCTTTTTGTTTGCAGTCATGCTGGTTTTTCTTTTTGGGCCGATAACTACGGCGACAGAAAAGAACTACAAAAACAAGTTAAATGAATTGGAAACTTATAATTAGCAGGCAGAAATGCTTGCTATCCCACAATCAACCTTTTGCAGAGGGGATGGATTATGAAAAGGTGGCTCAAAGCAGCAATAATTTTCATGGTTTCTTTTTTATTAATCACAAACATGGCCTTGGCTCAGGAGAAAAAAACAGCGTCAACCCGGCAGAAGTTTGGCGCAGACGTCAGAATTGAAAAAGTCAAGAATCTTAAGGTCGAAACCAGCGACAAAAAGCACCGCTGGAAAATGGTACTTCCCTGGACCAAAGGCTTACTGTTCTACGACATGGCCGTCCATTTCTGCGACACTGTGCGTCTGGCCTCCGGCGGCCGACTGGACATCAAAGCCTATTCGGCAGGTGAACTCGTCCCGGCCATGGAAGTTTTCGATGCAGTCAGCAAGGGCTCCTTTGATGCGGGCCATGACTGGCCCGGTTATTGGAAGGGCAAGAACGAGGCATTTACTGCCTTCGGCTCCGTCCCCTATGGATTGGATGCCGAACTCTACAACATCTGGCTCTATGAAAGGGGCGGCATTGAAGAAATGCAGGCCTTGTATGGTCAGTACAACCTTTTTGCTCTACCCGGTGGGCAGACTGGCCAGGAGATGGGACTGAACTCCAGCAAAAGAGCCGCCACGATGCAAGATTTCAAGGGGATGAAGGTCAGAACCTGGGGCTGGTACCTTGATATCCTGAATGAGCTTGGTGCTTCTGGAGTTGCCACAGCGGGTGGTGAAGTCTATCTTTCACTGCAAACCGGAGTTCTGGATGCGGCCGAATTCTCTTCGCCAGCGATTAACTATCCAATGGGGTTTGACGAGGTGACCAAATACATCATCCAGCCTGGCGTGCATCAGCCAGCCTGCCAGATGGCTTTCTTTTTCAACAAACAGTCCTACGACGCGCTGGGTGATGATCTCAAATGGATCATCGACACTGCCGCCAAAGAAACACAACTGTGGAGTTACAGCTGGCTCAACAACCTCAATGCAGAGGCAATACGTCGCTTCAAAGAAAAATCGGAGATCGTGATGATGGAAGAGCAGGCCATCATCGATTTCGCCTCGACCACTCAAGCCTACCTGGAAAAAGTAAAAGCAAGATGTCCTGATTGCAAACGATTGCTCGAATCCCAAGAAGCCCTTAAAAAAGATTTTGCCGACTGGCGCTCGGCCAGGTCTGGTGTCACCCCTTGGCCGCTCGATGATGTGGTCAAGGGAAAACTGCACGAATAAAAAAGCAGAGCTTAAGAAGTCTGGACGGAACCGGCTGGATTTTCGGTAGAGAATCCAGCCGGGAAATCGACACCCATTGTAAGCCGGCGGACTATGCGCTGCAGGTATACGTTTTGTGCTCCACTGAACAGTTATCGTTTGTAATTGCCTTGCCGGTTGTTCAGGTTGCCAGCCAGAAGTAGGAGAAGCTATGAAGCGGCTCACCAAAATAATTGACAAGTTGGTCCAAACACAGGCGGAAGTATCATCTCTTCTGATGGTAGTGCTGGTTATTTTGATGTGCTACGAAGTCGTGAGGCGTTATTTTTTCAACGCTCCCACCATCTGGGGACTTGAGCTCACGACTTTTATATTCGGTATGCATTTTGTCCTTGGGTTCAGTTATACGGAATTATTCGACGGTCATGTGAGAGTCGATATCTTCAGCAGTAAATTTTCCAAAAGATTACAGAACACATTATACATTTTGTTGACGCTCGGCGTAACGCTCCCCCTCGTCGTCTTGCTTGGGATTTCGGCCTGGGACAATGCAATCATTTCCACAAAGATCCTTGAGCGCCTGTCATCGGCCTGGGCACCGCCGATCTGGCCGGTGAAGCTGGTTATGGCTTTCGGTTTCACGTTTCTTTTTCTTCAAGTACTTTCCAATTTGATCAAACGCTTTTTAACCTTGAGCCAAAAATAGTCTGATTGACAGAGGATGCTATGAGCCCAGAACTTCTGACCCTCGGGATGTTTGTCACGCTTATTTCACTCATCGTACTTGGGCTCCCGTTGGCCTATTCACTTGCCGGGACCGCCGTCATCTTTGGCCTGATCGAAAACGGCTTCAATATTGATGGTCTTTTGGGGTTTTTCATCAACAACGCCTGGGGCACCATGAACAATATCGTGCTCGTGGCAATTCCTTTGTTTATCCTGATGGCGCAGCTGCTGGACCGCGCTAAAATTTCAGACGCCCTGTTCGAAGCGCTCTACGTGGTCATGGGGGGCATAAGGGGAGGACTCGGTCTTGCCGTCCTTTTTGTCTGCGTGATCCTGGCCGCAACTACGGGTATCGTGGGCGCTTCGGTTGTCGGCATGACGCTGCTTGCCGCTCCAAAACTTCTTGAAAAAGGGTACAATAAAAGGATGTCCGCCGGCCTGATCTGCTCTGGCGGCTCACTGGGTATTCTGATCCCGCCAAGTATAATGCTTGTGGTCTTCGGGGGGTTGACTGGGCTCAAAGAAACCTCTGTGGGTGCTCTTTTTGCCGGTGCCATCCTGCCGGGACTGCTTTTAGCATTCCTGTATATGGCCTACGTATTTATCATGTGCCAGGTAAAACCCGCTTATGGTCCCGCTATCAGCAAAGAAGAGGCCGCCGGGTATTCCGCCAGAAGAAAAATGTGGCTGGTGGTGAAATCAATGGTACCGCCGCTCGTTCTTATCTTAGCGGTTATGGGAACAATCCTGGCCGGTATTGCAACTCCGTCTGAAGCGGCCGGAGTGGGTGTCCTGGGTGCAGCCCTCCTGGCGATCGCCTTCCATAATTTCAACAAAAAGGTCATCGTCGAGGCCTGCAAAGCCACGCTCAAGACCACCGCCATGGTTATGATCCTTGTTCTGTTCGGCAATCTGTTCAGCGCCACTTTTCTTTTCGTTGGCGGCGGCGATGTCATCACCGACCTGCTCATCGGAGGGGACCTCCAGCCCGCGACGGTCCTCTTTATCATGCTCTTGGCCATCTTCATATTAGGCATGTTCATAGACTGGGTAGCCATCCTCCTCGTCTGTCTTCCTGTCTACATGCCTATTTGCCTGGAGCTGGATTTCAATCCTCTTTGGTTCTCGATGCTCATCTGTATTGTCCTGCAGACCTCATTTTTGACTCCTCCCTTCGGCTACGCCCTTTTCTACTATGCGGGCTGCGCGCCCAAGGGAGAATACCAGATGATGGACATTTATAAAGGCGTGCTGCCGTTTATCATCCTGCAAGCTGTTGGGGTTTTGATCTGCATCCTGTTTCCGTCGGTCATCACATACATTCCAAGCGTCGTTTTTAAATGAGGTGGGTACAACCTCTGCACCTTAAACAGTGCCAATAAGGAGATGACAGAACCATGCAACGCAACAAGGTGATCACCGCGGATGAAGCCATGAGCCTTATTCAGGATGGATGGACCATTGGTATCGAAGGCTTTCTGGGCGGCGGAACGCCCGACGCTCTCTGTCTGGCCCTGGGCGAGCGTTATCTGAAGAAGGACAAGCCCAGGGGGCTGACCCTGATCCACTCTTCGGGCCCCGGCGATGCGGGTATCCGGGGCATCAATCGCATCGCCCACGTGGGGATGTTCAAGCGCGTGATTTCCGGCCACTACGGCCTGGTGCCCCTGATCGGAAAATTGGCTTTGGCCAACGATTTCGAGGCTTATAACCTGCCGCAAGGCATTCTGACCAACCTTTATCGAGCCGTTGCCGCTAATCGTCCTGGTGTTCTGTCCAAGGTAGGTTTGGGCACCTTTGCCGACCCGCGCATCGCGGGGGGGAAGATCAACTCCAAAGCGGTTGATGATATCGTGGAAGTGGTTGTGTTGGGGGGCGAGGAGTGGCTTTTCATGAAGTCATTTCCTATCGATTGCGTGCTCATCCGCGGCACAACGGCCGACACACGCGGCAATATCACCATGGAGCGGGAAATTCTCACGGTCGATGCACTATCCATGGCCATGTCCGCCAAAAATTCCGGAGGCATTGTCATCGTTCAAGTGGAACGCGTGGCCAAACCCGACGCCATTCGGTCTCGGGATGTAGTGGTTCCGGGAGTCATGGTGGATTATGTGGTGGTCTCGCGGCCGGAGTATCACATGCAGACCTTCGGTACTCAGTATCGCCCCGAGTTGTCCGGCGAACTGCGCGTGCCGCTCTCCCATGCAAAACCGCTGGGCCTGGATGAGCGTAAGCTGATGGCCCGCAGGGCGAACTTTGAACTGAAGCCTTATGATGTTATCAACCTCGGAATCGGATATCCAGAAGCAGTGGCCACTGTGGCCAATGAAGAGAATATTCTCGGCTATCTCACCATGACGGTGGAGCCGGGCATCATCGGCGGTATGCCTTTGGGCGGGTTGGATTTCGGCGCAGCCGTCAATGGTGAGGCCGTGATCAGCATGCCTGACCAGTTTGATTTTTACGACGGCGGCGGTCTCGATCTCACTTGTCTGGGGTTCGCCCAATGCGATGGCCAGGGCAACATCAACTCAAGCAAATTCGGCCCCCGGGTGGCAGGCTGCGGTGGTTTCATCAACATCAGCCAGAACACCACACGGGTGCTCTTTATGGGCACCTTCACGACTGGCGGCCTCGAGGTGGCGGTTGAGGACGGAAGGGTCAGAATTATCCGGGAGGGCAAAATCAGGAAATTCGTCAACGCCAACGATCAGATCACCTACTGCTCAATGTTTGCCGACAGGCAAAACCAAGAGGTGCTCTATATCACCGAACGTTGCGTGTTCAAACTGATCAAGGGCCAACTCACATTGATCGAGGTGGCTCCGGGTATCGATATTGAAAAAGACATCCTGGCCCACATGGATTTTACCCCCATCATTGGCCAGGTGGCCGAAATGGATCCGCGGTTGTTTCAGGAATCGCCTATGGGTATCCGGGGCGAGTTTTTGCTCAGGGAGCTGCGTACGCGCGTGCACTACAATCCCGAAAAAAATACCCTTAATCTGAATTTCAGCGGCTTAGAGCTTGAGACCAAGGAAGACGTGGATAATATCGAGAAGATCGTGGAAGAAGCCTGCCTGCAGGTTGGCACGAAGGTAAACGTCCTGATCAACTATAACGGATTCCGTGTAAACGAAAATCTGTTCAACGACTACCTTAAAATGGGCAGTACGATCATCAAAAAGTACTACCGCAGAGTAGCCCGTCATAACACCAACGATGAAGACCGAATCAGGTTCGAAGTAGAGTGTCGCCGGCGGAATCTAGAGGCAAATATTTTTTCCTCGAGGGATGAAGCGCTGCAATTCCTTTCGCAAGTACAGGAGGCATCATAAATGTTCTCGGCCCGCTTTTGCTGGCAAAGGCCTCGGCGCCGGCCTCATCAAGCGATTGTATTGCGCATCGGCGAACATGAAAAGCCCGATCACACGTATGTTGGTATGCGCCGCCTTGATCAGGCGCGTGGCTTCGATGCCGTCCAGGTCCGCTAAGTCCATTAAGACGACATCGGGTTTGATCTTTCGAGCAAGTCCGAATACTTCACGCCCATTGGTGGCTTTCCCCTGCTACTTCAATGCCAGGTTGTTGGGATAGCAGTTTCACTAACGCCTGGCGCATCACTTTCTGGGTGTCCGCTAAAAGCACGCGGATGCAGCGGTTGGTTGCGGTATCCCCAGCTGAGGACTGATCGGTCGGTCGGACCACTGTCGGACTTTTCGGAGGTTTGGTTTGAATCATATTTGCTGGAATCGAATCCAGCATAGAAAGGACCAGATCATAAAGTCGGAGGTATGGCCGGGATTCTGGGCTGTCCGGGCAAGTTCAAAGCAGTTCCTGACCATTAACTGCTTCGCCGGCTTCATTTTGACTGATTAAAGCAACTCTGGGAAAATGTGCGAACCAACCGCAAATACGGGAAATACCCGATAATTAAAGAGTCGGGCATTTGATATATGGAGCACTCTCAGGAATGGGACTTTCAACTGCGCCATCAGGTTCCTTTCACCTCCACTGCGGAAGGGCCAGCCGATACCTTAGAATTCGCGGGAGTTTCTTTGAGTCCAGATATCAGTTATACGGGCTGGCTCCTGATCATCGGCGCCGCCTGCATTGGCGCAGTGCTTCTGCCCCACCTGCTCAAGAGCAGGCCGATTTCGTTTCCGATGATCTATATCGGCCTGGGCGTGGCCGTCGCCCTGCTCTTCAGAGGTGAAAAATTCCCCCAGCCCCAAAATTACATGGCCGTAACGGAGCGCATCACCGAACTGCTGGTGATCATTTCGCTGATGGGCGTGGGACTGAAAATTGACCAACCGCTGGGCTACAGGAAGTGGCTGTCAACCTGGAAACTGCTTAGCTTTACTATGCCGGCCTGCATTGCCCTTCTGGCCTTTCTTTCATGGTGGCTGCTCGGCCTCTCCCCGGAAGCTGCTATTTTGCTGGGAGCGGTTTTGGCGCCCACCGATCCGGTGCTTGCCTCCGAAGTTCAAAGTCTGCCCCCGCTGACCAATGAAAAGAATGAAGTCCGTTTTGCCTTGACATCCGAGGCCGGCTTCAACGACGGCTTGGCCTTTCCTTTTACCAACCTGGCTTTGGCCGTGGCCGCTGCAGCCCCTGCATATCAGGGGTGGTTCTATGGGTGGCTGTGGTACGATCTTTTCTACAAGGTCGGGGCGGGGCTTTTATGCGGCGTCATCATCGGGTTTTTGATAGCGCACTTTATCTTCAGGGCCAAGGCGGGACAGATGGCCGTCAAGGCAGAAGAAGGCCTTATGGCGGTAGGCGCAACGCTGGTATCTTATGCCCTGACCGATATGATCCACGGCTACGGTTTTCTCGCCGTCTTCATCACCGCCCTGATGCTGCGCCATCATGAACGTCAGCACCAGTTTCATCGAGTGCTCCACGAGATGAGCGAGAACATGGAGCGCCTCTTTATGGCCCCTTTGCTGGTTGTTTTCGGCGGCGTCCTGGTCGGCGGCATCATGTCGGCTCTCGATTGGAAAGCGGCGTTGGTCGGCCTTGCATTTCTCTTTCTCGTGCGCCCGGCAACCGGTTTCGTCGTGCTGTCGCAATTGAAATTTTCGGAAAGATCCGCCATCGCCTTTTTCGGCATCCGCGGATTCGGATCTTTCTACTACTTGTCCTACGCTGCCAACCGCGGCGAGTTCGCGGAAATGGATATTCTCTGGTCGATTGTCAGTTTCGTGGTGCTCGTCTCCATCTTTATGCACGGCATCACGGCCAAGCCGGTGATGGATCGGATCGAAAAGCCTGTAGAGAAATGATCCGATGCAAATGACCTCGGGCTTAGCCGTATGGGGTGCAGGTGCAAGCGGAACGCCCGTGTTCAGACACGTCGCCTTACTCTGCGGATGGGGCCAGAAAAAAGGAACTTCGCCTTCGCGGCATCAGGTTCTTGAGGATCGGTGTAAAGAGCCTCCTGCACAGACGCCCGACCACGCGTGGCCGGCTCCGTGCACCAGCCAATGCTCCACAACGGGCCTCAAGATCGCGGTGGCAGTAGTGCTGCAGCCCGAGCATGAAGGTCCTGAGCGCCACCGTTTCAATATGGATCGCGTAGCTGTCGTTCAGCGAGGCTGCGGCGAGTTTTGCAGCGCAAGACCTTTCATGGGTTCCGATGCTTATTATTTTGCGATCAGCAGCCGGTGATCCATTCCGGTCCCAAACAGAACATGGTGAGCCCATGCCCCTGGATGATTACCGCCGCAAACGTGACTTTATTAAATCGCCCGAACCGAAAGGACGATTCGCGCCCAGCCCCACCGGCCGTCTTTATGTCATTCAGAAACACGACGCCCGCAGGCTGCACTACGACCTGCGTCTGGAACTCGACGGGGTGCTCAAGAGCTGGGCGGTCCCCAAAGGCCCGAGCCTCGATCCTCGGGAAAAGCGTCTGGCGGTCGAAGTCGAAGATCATCCCATCGCCTACGGTGGTTTTGAAGGGATTATTCCCGAGAACGCATACGGGGCCGGCACCGTTCTGGTGTGGGATTATGGTGAATGGGAGCCGGAGGGGGATCCTCGCCACGCCTATGAAAATGGGCGGCTGAAATTTAGGCTGCGGGGCAGGAAATTAAAGGGCAGTTGGGCCCTTGCCCGCATGAAGGCTGATCCCGTTTCCGACAAGCCACAGTGGCTGCTGATCAAGCATCGGGACAGCGAAGCGGTGGGCGATGACGCTGACGGCATACTGCAGAGGCGGCCGGAGAGTGTGCTGAGCGGCCGCATGATCGAAGAGATCGCCGAAGACAAGGATTGGGTTTGGCAGGATGGCGAAGCCGTCCCTTCGGCGCCGGAGGGCGCGGCGCAAAAATCCGAAGGGTTGCCGTTCGATCCGGCCGGTCTGCCCGGGGCGCGCAAAGCGGAATTTCCAGACACATTTCACCCCCAGAAGGCCGTTCCGGTCGAATCGCCGCCGGCGGGCGATGACTGGCTCCATGAAATCAAGTATGACGGTTACCGGCTGCTGTGCGTCATCCGGGATCGACGCGCAGCGCTGGTGACGCGCAACGGCAACGACTGGACCGATCGTTTTCCCCAGATCGTCTATGAAGCCGCGGCGCTGCCGGTGGAAAACGCCATCCTGGACGGCGAGGTGGTCGTGCAGCGCAAAGACGGCACCACCGATTTTCAAGCCCTGCAGAACTACCTGAAAGGCCGCAAAAAAGGAACTCTGGCCTATTTCCTTTTCGATCTTCCCTACCTCGAAGGACACGATCTCAGCGCCGTGCCGCTCAAGAGGCGCAAGCAGGCCTTGAAGGCGCTGCTGCAGCCAGGGAAATCCGCAGTGCTGCGATTCGGCGGGGAGATCGTGGGCCGGGGCCAAACCGTCTACCGACGGGCGTGCGAGCTGGGCATCGAGGGCATTGTCTCCAAAAAGATCGATGCGCCCTATCAACAGGAGCGCTCCGCCTCGTGGGTCAAAACCAAATGCCGCCTGCAGCAGGAATTCGTCATCGGCGGCTACAGTGCTTCCGAGGCCGCGCCGGCAGGAGTGCGGTCGCTGCTCCTGGGGTATTACAATCCTGCGGGCCAACTGATCTATGCCGGCCGGGTGGGCACCGGCTTCAGCCATCTGCAGCGCGAGGCGCTCCGCAAGATGTTGCAGGCAAGGGCGCGCAAGACCCCGGCATTTGCCAATCCACCGCGCGACAAGAATCTGTATTGGGCCGCGCCGGAGCTGGTAGCGGAAGTCATATTTGCGGAATGGACCGCGGAAGGCATTCTGCGCCATCCGTCGTTCAAGGGGTTGCGGGAAGACAAACCCGCGGACCAGGTGGTCCTGGAATCCCCCCTGCCGGCCAGAGGCGCGCTGCGGCCGCAGCCTTTCTCCAAGGCTGCACGCGAGGACGATGCCGACATGGCCGGCATCCAGCTCTCGAATCCCCACCGCGTTCTGTACCCGGAAGCGGGGATCACCAAAAAAGCACTGGCCGCCTATTACCAGGCCGTGGCCGGCCGCATGCTGCCCTATCTGGTCGACCGCCCGCTTTCCCTGGTACGCTGCCCCGGAGGGCACACCGGAGAATGCTTCTATCAAAAGCACATCAACGAAACGCTGCCCGAGGCGCTGAAAGGGGTGCGCATCCGCGAAGAAAACCAAGAGCGGACCTATATTTATATCGCCGACCAGGCCGGACTGCTGTCGCTTGTCCAGATCAGCACATTGGAGATCCATCCGTGGGGCAGCCGCGTGGACGACCCGGATGCGCCCGATACCCTTATCTTCGATCTGGATCCGGACCCTGCCCTGAACTGGGAGCATGTGATCCATGCCGCCTGGCATCTCAGGGGCATCCTGCAGGGCATGGGGCTGACCAGTTTCGTCAAAACCTCCGGCGGCAAGGGCCTGCATGTACAGCTGCCGATCAAAAGAACGCCGTCGTGGGATGCGGTCAAACAATTCGCCCGCCGCATCGCCACCGACATGGCCACGGCCCATCCCGCCCGCTACACGGCCAACCCGCGCAAAGCCAGCCGCAAAGGCAAAATCTTCGTCGACTACCTGCGCAACGCCCGCGGCGCCACCAGCGTGGCCCCCTACTCCACCCGCGCCCGCGCAGGCGCACCGCTATCCACGCCCGTGGCATGGGAAGCGCTTTCCGCCACGCTGCGGCCGGATACCTTCACCCTGCAGAACCTGCCGGAGCACTTGCGACGATCCGGCAAAGATCCCTGGAAAGAGTACTTCCGGGTCGAAAATGATATACCACGGTAGGCGGAGCTGGACGGCGCAAGACCCCCTGACCGCCATCCATGCGCCACCGTGCCGGTAGTTAAATTCAGCTAAAGCCAGGGCTCTACTGAACAGTCGGGCGAACGGCCTCTTGTCCTAAAAAAAGCCCCAGGTGCAATCAAGCTCCCGGGGCGTTTTCAATTTTTTCAGCAGTCTAAACGCAAGCTGAGGATAGGGCACGATCACAGGTTCGCATCGTGTTCGCACCCCCAAAAACCAGGCAGAGTGATCATTTAGGATTTTTCCTGTCCCACTTTTTTTCGCTCTATTTCAACTGTCTTGTCGTCCGCTTGAACCTTGTCGGCAATCACGACGAGGTGGTCACTCACCCGGGTGATACGGCCCTGTACCTCTATCTCTTTGCCTTTTTGGACTTTCAGATCATTGAGGTTCTCGCCGGGTCCGAGATCGGCAACGATATGATTGCCCTTCTCCGTTTCCAACATGACGACCTTATGGGTCTGATCCTGTCCCTTTATATCGACATTCTTTTCGTTGATGATCTGGCCTTTTACATTCTTTATATCAGTGCCTTTTTTGGATACTTCGGGCGTTTCGCCCCTTTTAACCTTAATTTCGCGGCCTTCAATATTAGCCTTCGATACGAGAAATACAGGTCGGTTGCCGACACGGACGCTGTCGCCTTCCAACTTGATCTGTTTGTCTTTTTCCAGTGCGACATCCTCTAAATCCTTGGCTGGACCCATGTCGGCGACGATTATGCGTTCGTTTCCGGTTTTCAGAAGAAGCACCTTATTCTGAACATCCTTGTCTTTGACCTGGACTTCCTTGGTGTCCAGAATCACGCCGTTCACCTCGGCGGCGATAGCAGGGCCGGCCAGCAAAGCAAATAACGTTAAGCAAGCGAGCGTCTTTAGTGCATGTGTTTTCATGGAAATCTCCTTACAGTGGTTGTGAGTTCTAATAGTAAAATCGGTATCCTGGCTTAAAAATCCCAAAATTCAGAATCACCAGCGTCGGCGTAAGTATCGAACCACCAGTCATTTGTCAGGTCGCCGTCATCATAGTAGCCTCTGTAGTATTCATCATCGGAAAACCAATCCGCATTCTCCTGTTCGCCGAAATAGCCCCTCAATTCATTCTCCCCGGTTTCATAGCCTTTTGCGGTGTAGCTGTCGTAAAACCAGTCATCACCGAAGTTGTTGTCATAAATGCCCTCATAATCAAAAACAGAAGTCTCGACCTTTTTATCCTCGGCGGCCTTGGCCTCTGCTTGAACCNNGCGGCCTTGGCCTCTGCTTGAACCTCGGCGGCCTTGGCCTCTGCTTGCTGAGCTTTCTCAGCTCGTTTTTCCTCGAGAACCTCCCATTGCCCTTTTTCCTCAGCAGTAAGGGCGGTCCCTGCGGTGAGCAGCACCGAAGCCAGGGTTATGAACACTAGTTGAATTATCCGTTTATTCATGGTCGTTCTCCTTAACGGGATTGTATTTTGGACATGTTGGTCAGTCAGCTAAATAGCAAGGGATACAGAAATTGATCCTTCTTTTTGTCAGTTGAAACAACACTATCGAGGAAGTAAATACCTGCAAATGGAGTCTGGGCCTTAATCCGGAGTGATTCATCCTGTATGCCAGCTGAAGGGCGAACCCAGATGCAGACACAAAGCCGCTGCAAACCCTGCAAGCCGGAGCGCGACTTTGATTTGGTGACGTGACCGAAAACAACTGGACCTGCCGCCGGATGATCGCGCCTTCGGCTTTCCCATTGACTTGGGGGTGCAATTGTCCATATTCAATCCGGAACAACCCCCCTAAAAAAGGAGTAGTCGCCATGCTGACGTTCAGTTCCCCATCACTGGACCGAACGCCCGTCGAAATGCTGGCTGTGCCGGCAGCCGAAAACGTTGCGTTGCACACCGACCCCATCTTGCAGGCCATTGTCGCCGCGGCCGGAGAGTTGGAAGAATTCGCCGGCGAGAAGGGCCAGAAGGTCCTGATGTACGATCCGCCGGGTACCAAGGTGCGCCGCTGCCTGATTGCGGGCCTGGGGCCGAAGGAAAAGATCGATGCCGAAGCGCTGCGCGTCTTCGCCGCCCAGGCCGTCAAGGCGGCGATGACGGCCAAGCGCAAGCGCCTGTTGATCGCGGTCCCCGCTGTGGAAGAACTCGCCGTGGACGGCAGGGAGGCCGTCAGGTCGCTTCTGGAGGGCGCTTTCCTGAGCAATCATACCTTCGAAAAATACAAGGCCGAACCCAAGCAAAAGACCCTGGCCGAGATCGCCCTGCTGCTGCCGGCCGGGACCAAACCGCCCAAACCGTTGATCGGCGAGGTGACGGCGGTCTGCAGCGGCACGCTGCAGGCCAGGGAGTGGGTCAACATTCCGCCCAATGAGAAGCCGCCGCTGCAATTGGCTAAAATGATCAAAGCCGCTGCCGGAAAGTCCCTCAAGGTCACCATTCTGAACGAGGCCCAGTTGCGGCAACGCAAGTTCGGCGCCCTGCTGGCCGTGGCCGCCGGCAGCGCCAACCCGCCCTGTCTGGTGGAGATGGTCTATGCGCCGCCCAAACCGTCAGGGACCATTGTGCTGGTCGGCAAGGGGGTGACCTTCGACACGGGGGGCATCAATTTGAAGCCTGGGACCAGCCTCCAAGCCATGAAATGTGACATGGCGGGCGCCGCCGCCGTGGCCGCGACGTTGTCGGCCATCGCGCACGCCAAGCCCCGCCGGCGCATCGTCGGCATTTTGCCGCTGGTGGAAAATATGCTTTCCGGTCAGGCTGCCCGGCCGAGCGACATCATCGTCAGCCACAGCGGCAAAACCATCGAGATCGGCAACACCGATGCCGAGGGGCGTTTGATTCTGGCTGACGCGATGTCCTACGCCCGCAAGAAGTATCAACCCGACGTGATGGTCGATGTGGCGACCCTGACCGGGGCCTGCGTGGTGGCTTTGGGTGACCACATCGCAGGTCTTTTCTGCGCCGACGATGCGCTGGCCGATGCGCTGCTCGCCGCCGCCCGGACGACCCACGAACGCTGCTGGCGCATGCCCCTGCCGCAAGATTACAAGGAACTTCTGAAAAGCGAACTGGCCGACATCGGCAACATGCCCAGCACGCGCTACGGCGCGGCCATCACGGCGGCCCTGTTCCTGTCCGAATTTGCCGGCGAGGGCCCCTGGGCGCACATCGACATCGCGGGACCGGCTTTTCTGAAAAAAAGTCCCGAATACGGGGTACCCGGGGGCAGCGGCTTCGGGGTACGCCTGCTGTGCGAATGGCTCATGCGCATGCGTTAGGTGGTCTCAGGCGGAGACCCAAGCCGGGGCGCGCCGGCTTCGAGGTGGGCAAACTGCTTCTCCAGCATAATGTTGAGGATGGTGCGATCGGTGGCAATCATGCCTTCGGTGGTGAGTGTGCCGATGTTGCGCATGGTGCCCTCGGGGGTGCCGCAGGCAATGCCGTCCGTTGCCCTCACGGTTACGCCCTGCAGGGCAAACAAGGCCGCCTGCACCGACGTTGCGCCGGCTGTGGCCAGCTTCAGCGCGCAACTCGACTTGGCGCCGTCACAGATCACTCCGGCCAGGTCCACGATCAGGTTGGTGATGGCGCCGGCGATGCTCTGTACGGTTCCGCCCATCAGGTAGGCGATGCCGGCCGCCGCGCCGGCCCCGGCCGCCACGCTGCAGCCGCAGACGGCCGAGAGACGGCCGGTATAGGCCTTGATGTAGCCGGTCAGGATATGGCTCAAGGCGATGGCCTGCAGCACGGTCTGGTGCTCGGCGCTGACGAATTCCTCCACCGCCACGATGGGCAAAATAGCCGTCAGGCCGTGATTCCCGCTGCCGGCCGAACTCATCGCGGCCATTTTGACACCCCCCATGCGGGCGTCGGCCCCGGCAGAGGTGAGAATGCGCGCGGCGCTCATCATATCCCTCTGCAGCAGGCGCTGGCGCACCAGACGCTGCAGGGCCTTGCCCACACCCATGCCGCAGCCGTGCTTCAGGCCGTACTGAGCCAAACGCAGGTTGCAATCGATCCCTTCTTGAATGAACGCCAGATCGGCCGCGTCGAGCTGATCGAGCAGGCCCAGCAACTGGGCCAGCGAAAGCTGTTTGAGCCAGGCCTCCAGTGCGCCCAGGCTGCGATCCGGTTTACCCGCAAGCGCGCCGCAGGCCAGCAGCGGATGCGTGGTCAGCGGCCGCCCGTCCAGGGTCAGTGAGCAGATGTTGTCGTGCAGGTTTTGAATGACCGCTTCGGCCGTATGCCCGCCGCCGCTCACGACGGCCTTGACGAACAATCCTTTCCGATCAGCGAGCAGGTGCACGTTAACCTGCCCGGAGCGCAGGAACCGGCGTGTGCGCGCCACCGCGGCATCGTCCACCGGTTCCAGAACTTCCAGCCTGCGGCAGGGGTCGCCGGCCATTGCGCCCAGCGCGGCGGCCGTGTCCAGCCCGCACAAGCCGTCGGTTCCGGGGATGGCCACGGCCATGCCGTTCTTGTAGATGTTGGGATCGACCCATACGCTGACGGCGTCGAGGGCCCCCTCCGGGATCAGGGCGCGGGCGGCGGCCGCTGCCAGAGCGATGGCGACCGGCTCGGTGCAGCCCAGGGCCGGAGCGACTTCCATCTGCAGAATGTCTTTGACCGTGAATTCCATGCGTGCTCCAATTCTTTTTTCTTTGACTCTATCCGAAAGTGCACCGTATCGGCAATGCTGACCTGAGTCATACCTTGGCGTTTCGCAGTGCCTTTTACAATCGATCAAACTTCAGCGCAAACACTTCTGTGATCGATCCGGTTTGATCGTGCTTGTCAGCGGATCGGAAGTCCCTTAGAATCGAAGGCATTATTCACTGCGCGGTGTGGCGGAAGTCTACAGGGGAAGGGTTATGAAAGCGATCTGGTTTTTCCTGGGGGGGTGCATGTTGATCGGGGCCTGCTGCCCGCTGACGTCCACATATCCGCTGGGCGGACCGGATGCGGTATCGTATGACGACCGCCTGACGGGAAGCTGGGAGGTTGTGCCCGCTTCGGACGAACGTCTGTTTTTCCATATGGGACGAGGCGAGGATCAACGCCTTCGCATCGTGGGTGTGGAACACCGCGCCGACGGCCGCATCAATCACACCGATTTTCTGATTACAGCGGTCCGGATTGCCGACCGCACCTTCATCAATCTGGATTTGAATCAACTCGAAAAAGAGGTTTCGCTGGACAACAGTGGTTTCATCATTCTGCAGTACGACCTGCCGACCCCCGATACACTGGTACTGCGGCACATGAATATTCAGGCGGTCGCGGCCGCCGTGGGGTCCAAAACGCTCGGAGGGGAAATCACCTACAGCCCGATTCCAACGGTGCCGGTCAGCGGCGAAGCGGTCCGGGAGGTCGAGTGCGTCCGGATCACCGATACCTCGGCCAATCTTGTGCAGTTCGTCAGCCATGCGGACGCAAAAAACCTTTTCACCCACGAGGTCAAACTGAAGCGGATCAAGTAGCGGATCGTGAACCGCCAGTTGACCCTGCAGGCCGCCGGGGAGGGTGAAAGGCACGCCCATTCCGGGATCGCCGCCGCAAGCCGGTTGTCTTGCGTGCTTCCATGATTGACACACTTTCCGCCCGGCGGCTATACTCAGGCTAATACAAATCTGGCCGCTCGACCGGCCCCCCCGTGAGGGAGAACAGGGAGTGCCCGACGCTATGATTTTTCAGGGCACTATAAAGTCGATTGTCTGTACCCTTGACTTGGCTTCTCCGGCTTCCCAAGGCTTGACCGACTGGTCAGTCACCGCCGCCCGCCTGCTTGGCGCCGAGCTGTGCCTTTTTCACGCCATCCCATCGCCTGCCGATCAACTGCACCCGACGGCCGAATTCGAATATGGCGGCGATCTGCAGGATCGACGGGAACTTCGTCTGGCGCAGCTTCGCGAACTGATGCAGGCCACGGATTTCCCCTGGCGCCCCGAAGTCGCAGCGGGAGAGCCGGCCGAAGCGCTCCAGAGTCTGTGCGCCCGGCAGCCGGTGGATCTGGTGGTGGCCGGCAGCCAGAGCATCAGGGGCTTTAAGCGGCTGCTGATGGGCACGGTGGTCGAGCGCCTGGCCCACATGGTCCTCTGCCCGCTTCTGTTCTTGCGACCCGCCCGGCTGCAACCGGTCAAAATTGTAAACATCGGCATCTGCTGCGATTTGTCCGCAGGAGACCGACACCTGATCCGGTACGGTCAGGAACTGGCCCGGGCGTTCCAGAGTCGGCTCCATTTGCTGCATGCAATGGAAGCGGCCGCGGATGATTCGATCGTGGACTCGACCCAGGGACCCTACCAGGAGGTTCAGCAGGTCCTGCAGCAGCGGATCGAGCAGAAACTGCTGAACGTGGAGAAATCGCTGCCGCATCCGGTCGATGCGGTGAACGCCCGCACCTTCGCCGGTTCGGTCGCCTATGGGTTGCTGGATGTCGTGGCGGACATGCGGATCGATCTGCTGATCATCGGCGTGCGCCGCAAAAGTGTCATCGACAAGCTGGTCATGGGTTCCAGTACTCACGCGGCCTTGCGCAGGGCGCGCTGCCATGTGCTGACCGTGCCGCTGGCCAGGCTCCCGACGGAGGGCGGCACGGTCAGCAACGCCGCGCGGACGTAACGCGGCCGAAGGAAAAAAATGGTGCTACCGAGCACGTCAGCGACATTCGGCAAGACCTGCGGGTTAGTCCAGGACACGTATTTTCTGGTGCATCGCTGCGAAGAGCAGCATCTGGAAAACCCTGAGCGACTGGCGGCCATCTACGCACTGCTGCACGCCCGGGCTTCGCTGGGACTGAGCCTGATCGCGCCGCGCCCGGCAAGCCTGCAGGAGCTGAAACTGGTTCACTCGCACGACTATGTCGAGCAGGTCTCCGCCACGGCCGGAAGCCCGTTTTCGCAGCTGTCGGCCGATACCTACGCCTGCGCCGAAACCTTTTCGGTCGCCCGACTTTCGGCCGGTGGCGTGCTTTCGGCGGTCGATGCCGTCGCCGGCGGCCGTGTGCGCAATGCCTTTGTGCTGGCACGGCCGCCGGGACACCACGCCGAAGCAGGCCGGGCCAACGGGTTCTGTATCTTCAACAATGTGGCCCTGGGCGCCCAATACGCACGCCGCATACTGGGCTTGAACAAAGTGCTGATCGTCGACTGGGACCTGCACCATGGCAACGGCATTCAGCATGTTTTCGAACAGGACCCATCGGTGCTGTACGTTTCCACCCATCAGTATCCGCTGTATCCGGGTACGGGCCACCTTTTGGAGGTCGGCCGCGGCAGGGGCGAAGGGTACACGATCAATATTCCGCTGAAGGGCGGCTGGGACGACGCCGATTTCACCTCTTTGTACCGACAGCTGGTCGAGCCGCTGAGCCGGGCCTTTGAACCCGACCTGATCCTGGTTGCCGCCGGGTTCGATATTCACCACAAAGATCCACTGGGCAAAATGAAAGTCACCGCGGCGGGCTTTGCGGCCCTGACCCGCATCGTGATGCAGATCGCCGCGGCGTGCTGCCGGGAACGCCTGGTGCTGGTCCTGGAAGGGGGGTATCATCACCTGGCGACGGCCGAATCGGTACACGCCGTGCTCGACGAATTATGCGACCGGACATGCTCCGATGTAGGCCGACTGGCCGCCATGGCCCGGTCCGGCCGGGTGGATCCGGTTTTGCGGCGCTGCCGGGAGGTATTCGTCCCTTTCTGGAAGTGCCTGGCGGACCTTGGCGCTTCCCGCCCGCGCTGCGGGTGAGGCAGGCCCCGACCCGCAGTCCCCATCAGGTCTGACGGCGCCGTCGAAGAGATCCTCGGCGCAGCGACTGGAGGATGGATCATGAACAAGATCAGCATTATGCAGGCTTCGGTACGCAAGTGGCAACGCATTATCGACGGCAAGGGCAGCGACGGGGGTGTGCTGGATTGCCCGCCATGCCGCCTGTTTTATATGCTGGTCTGCGTTGGGTGCCCGATCGCCGCGTACAGCGGCAAAAAATTCTGCAAGGAGACCCCGTACATCCCCTGGTACCGCCATCAGATGGAAGCCCACGGTTTCATGTTCCGAAAAGTGTACTGCCCCCGGTGCCGGGACCTGGCTATCGATATGCGCAATTATATGCAGGCGATCGTGCAGCACCTGACCGACAAGCGGGATCGGAAGGCGCTCGCCGCAAGGCGCGGAACCAGACCTGCCGACCGCCCCGACCGTCAAACCAATACCGGCGAAAAACGGTAAATGCTGACGACCACCTGCTTTCACATTGCTTTTGCCTTGCTGGCCGGCACCGCCGGGTTCGCCTACTTCCGAAACAAGGGCAACACCGTTGCCGAGGCAGGCGCCTACGGCCTGATGGCCATGCTGATGCTGCAGTCCTGGACGTCCCAGATGGCGCTCCTCGCCGGGTGGCAGCGCTTTCATCATTTCGGCCTGGCGCTGATCAGCATTCCGGCCATCAGGATCATCGCCGTGCACCGGAGTATTCTGGAAGCCCTGGTGCCTGTCGCCGGGCGCTTCATGCGCAGCCACTGGCTGCCGTGCTGTGCCCTGGCCGTGGGCTGGCTGATCCTGGCCGGGCTGAACGTATCGGGTATCGGGCTGAACCGCGCGGGAGCGGCGGCGGCCGTTCATCCCGCGCTGGCGGCAGGCGGCGGCAGCATTTGGGGCGCGGCCTGCCACGCAGGTTCACCGGCGCTGATCGTTTTGAACCATGCCGTGACCGCAGCCCTGTGGCAGCCCGCTGCGGCAATCGCCACGGCCAACCTGAGCGCAATGCTGATCATCGCGCTGAGCACGTATGCCCTGGCGCGTCGCTACACCTGGCCGGCCACCGCCGCGACGGTGGCATTGCTGGTGGTCTGCATGCCCCGGGTGGTGCAGCAAAGCCTCGCCGTGCACAGCGAACTGCTGCCGGCGGCCTCGGTCCTGACGGCGTTGCTGGCCCTGTATCGGGGGGTTGAACAGCCTTGTGCGCATGATCTTGCCATGCTGCCGGCGGCCGTCGCTTTTTCGGTCACGGGCGGCAGACTGTGCTATCTGATGCCGGCGGTACTGACGGGTCTGAGCCTGATGGTGCTGCGGCGGCGCCACCCTGTGCGCCACTGGCGCAAGGCGGTCGCCGCCCATGGTCGGGCCGTGCTGGTGGCGTCAGGCGCCGTTCTGGTGTTCAGCCAGATCGCCAATGTGGCGTTCAATCTGGCCTGTGACAAGGCCTGGATCGGAGTTCCCGCCCTGGAAGAGGTGGCGTTCAACATGGACGGAATCAGCGGTGCGCTGGCCAATGCGGGGCGATACGCCTTTCAATCCATCCATTTTCCCGAAAGCCTCGATGGTTTCGCCCAAGGGACTCTGGGCTTCCGACTGAGTGGCGCCCTCGAGGCCGCCTACCGCAATACGATCGGCGCCCTGCTCGACGGCAGAGGCGCGGCAGGGACTTTCCGGCTTTCATGGGCGGTCCGGGATCCCTGGGGCTGGTTCGGACCGGTCGGCTTTTTTCTGGTTCTGCCCGCGCTCGGCTACGCACTGCGGCGCGCCCCCCGGCGGCTCAAGAGCACGGCCGCGGCCATGCTCGCCTATTTCCTGGCCATCGCCCTGATTCTGGCCTGGCAGCCGCAAAACGTACGTCAGCTGACCGTGTTTTTCACCGGCAGCGGGTTTATAACCGCTTTTTTTCTTCCGCCCTGGCGTATTAACCGACGCGGGCGTCTCGTGCTGCAGTTGCTAAGTGTGTTGATGGCGGGCTATACGTTGATGAACCTGTAGAGGAGTATCCCTGAACCGGGGCCTTGAACGGGAAATTCGACGGTGCTCTGAATAGACAGGCCCCGCAGGGAAAGATGAATGTCGAAAGCTGGAAGATCACATCGCCCTTCACCTTTCCATCTGCCGGGCTACTTCATTCCGCTGGCCGACGGACTCGTTGAAATGGTCGGATTCACCACCCTTTGGTATTCATGATCTTCTTGAGCTTTTCCTCGATCTGCTGCTCGGCGATGACCAGCCGCCGGGCCTGGGCGTCCCTGATCTTGGCGGTCAGTTCGGCCAGATCGGCCGGTTTTTCGACGAAATCCATGGCGCCCAGTTTCATGGCCGCGATCCCCTTTTCCACCGTTGCGTGACCGGTCAGCAAAATGACCTGCATTTCCGGCCGCTTCTGTTTGATGGCCTTGAGGGTTTCCAATCCGTCGATCGCCGGCATCTGCAAGTCCAGAATAATGGCGTCGAAGGTTTCCGACTCCACCAGCTTCAGGGCTTCCAGTGCCGAGTCGGCAGTTTTAACCAGCATGCCCCGGGTGGTCATGCGTTCGGCCATGACTTCCAGGAACTCTTTTTCATCATCCACAATGAGGATTTTTTCAGCCATTCGCGTTCTCCTTTGCATGCTCAAGCGCTGCCTGTCCGGCATCGCCGAGCGTAATAGTGATGTGTCCGGCGGCCGGATCGAGATGATAGGCCGCCTGCAGTTGTCTGAGTGGGCTTTCTTCCTCGCGGCCGAACCGCTCGGCGGGCAGTTGGGCGAGACCCGGCAGGGGCGCAAAGGTGACGATGCCGCCGCCTCCCGGGGATTTGGCCACGCTGATGATCAACTCCTGGCCCGGTCCCGCCGCCGGCAGGACCATATTGAGAAAACGGCCCAGGCCGCTGAGCAGCAAAAAGGGCAAGGTGCTGAGCATGACCGGACCCGCAGCGGGCCGCCGGACCAGGTTGACCCGCTGCATCGCGGCTGGACGATGCGCCAGCGCCACAAGCAGTTCGACCACGGCATTCAGGTCCACGCTTTTCTCCAATTCATCCACGCTGTGCGCAAAACTGTTCAGGTTGCGGATGATTCCGTCGGCGCGCCGTGTTTGTTCTTCGATACGCGAAATGACCGTACGCACGCGCGCCCCGTCGATGGGCTGGCCCCTGGCCATGCATTGGGTGTAGTCGTCCAGCAGACCCGCATTCTCCTTGATAATGGCCAGAGCGTTTTTCAATTCATGGGTCACCGATGCCGTTGTGAAACCGAAGAACTGCAGACCGCTCAGCAACACGGGATCGAGACGAAAGGTCATGCGCCACCTCCACCTTCTTTCATCAGTTCCTGCATGCGGGCGATCAGTACCTGGATGTCGATCGGTTTGACCAGGTAGCACGTCTCAGCGGCCTCACAAGCGACCTTATCGAAATCTTCCTTTGAGCCGTAGCCGGTCAGAAATATGAACTTGATCCGCGGCCGTATGGCGTGCAGGCGTTCCTTGAGTTCGAAACCGCCGACTTTGGGCATTTTCATATCCAGCACCGCCAGATCGTATTCCTGAGCGGCCGCCATTTCCAGGGCGCCTTCCGCATTCGTGGTCCAGTCGGCCTGGATGCCTCTCAGCTGCAACCGCTCGGCTAGGGCGGAAACCAGTTCGGTTTCATCATCCACCAATAACACACGCATTGCTTGTCTCCTCCCGCGGCGCCGCTGCGATGGGTAAAAGGATGCTGAAACAGGTCCCCTGGCCAGGCTGGCTGGTCGCGTTGATGTCGCCGCCGATCTCCCGCGTCAGGTTGTAGGTGATGGACAACCCCAGCCCGGTGCCGCCCTGTCCGGTGCGGGTCGAGAAGAAAGGCTCGAAAATGTGGGGCAGATGCTCGGGGGCGATTCCGCAGCCATCATCGCAGATCTGCACCATCACCTGATGGGTGGGTTCGAGGGTGACCCTGATTTCAAGCCGGCCGTTGTCGTTCATTGCGGCGAAGGCATTATTGATGATGTTCAGAAAAATCTGCTGCAGCTTGCCCCGGTCGCTGTGGATTTCGGGAGTTTCGGGCTGCACCGTCACGTCAATCCGGATGTTGCGCAGCTCGGCTTCCTTCTCCAGAAAGCTCAACACCTCCCGGATGACCTCTTCCAGTTGGATCATCTCCAGGCTGGCCTCCAGATGACGCGCAAATGTCAGCAGGCGTTTGGTAATGCGCCCGGCGCGCTTGACGGATCCCAGAATGGAATCCACCAGGCCGTTGAGCTTGTCGTCGGCTGCGTAGAGTTTTTTGATGGTGAAGAGATCTTTGATCAGACCCGCCTTTTCGTTGATGATCGCCAGGGGATTGTTGATCTCGTGGGCCACGCTGGCGGCCATGCGCCCGATGGTGGCCATCTTGCTGGCATACTCCACCTGGTGCAGGGTCATCAGGCGTTTTTCGTCCGAAATTCGGATCCTGCGCACCATAAAGGTGGCCGTGCCCAGGATGACGGCCAGGATGACGGTGACGCTGACCGCCAGGAAGATGATCAATCCCAGGCGCGTGCTCCACCAGAGCTGCATCAGCTGGGCCTTGTTCTTGACGACCATCAGGATGAACGGCGTCTCCTCGATGAAGCGGTAGCCGATCAGCAGTTCTTCGCCCTGCGCCGTGACCTCCTCATGGACCACAGTGGTCCCGTGGTATTGCGGAATGGTCAGCGCCATCTTGTCCAGCACCTGCCCCTGGGAACGCGAATTGGTCTGCAGCGTGCCCTCGCGATTGACGATGAACGCGTCCCCCGACCCCGCCAGTTCCATGTCGGCCAGGAGATTTTGGAACGCGGCGATGCCGATCGAAGCCCTCAGGATGTGAAAGGAACCTCCCGGCAGATCCTGCCGCAGGGCGATCACCAGGTGGGGCACATTGCGGAATCCCAGAAACACATCGCTGATGTAGACGCCGCGTTCGGCCACCTGCCGAAACCATGGCTGATCGGCGTAGTTCTTGTTCTGCAGATTGTAAGGCCCGACATAGGTGTGCTGGCGTCCGGCGGCGTCGATCACGCCCAGATCCATGAACCCGCCGCCGAAGCTGTTTTGCAATCCATTCAGAATGACCATCAGGCGTTGAGGGTCATACAGCGCCGCCGGCGGGTTGTCGCGCACGATGAAATCCAGGGCCGAACGCCTTTCGGTGAGAAAGAATTCGATCGTCCGGCGCATATTGGAGACATTGCGGGCGGTGCGCAGTTTGAATTCGGAGATCAGGGCCTGTTCGGTCACATGATAGTCGACCAGGGTGATGAAGATCAGGGGAACCAACGCCACCACCCCGGTCAGCAGAACCGAAAGTTTCCAGATCCGCCGGTAGTTCAACAGCGGTTCGCTGTGCTGCGCCGAAACCGGCCGCGCATTCCAGAAAGCGGGTATGAGTTTATCCAGGAATGCCATTCCGACTCTTTCACTGCGCGCCGTGCCTACTGCGGCAGGCTGCGCCGCGCCCTGATCTTTTCATTGGCGCGCTGGATGGTGGCACTCAATTCTTCCACATCCACCGGTTTTTGCAAGTAGGCAAAGGCTCCCAACTGCATGCAGAGTTGACGGTCCTTTTCAGTTCCATGACCGGTGAGAATGATCACCTCGATATCGGGCTGGGTGTTTTTCACCCTGCGCAACACCTCGATCCCGTCTATGCCGGGCATTTTCAAATCGAGGATCATGACATCGGGCTCGTCTTCGCGCGCCACTTCGAGAGCGGACTCCCCGTCGTAGGCCACCGCCGACCCCAGGTCGCGCATCAGCAGTCGCTCGCTCAAGGTTTGAACGAATTCACGTTCGTCATCCACCAGCAATATTTTGGAGGGCACATTGAAATCGTGTCGGCGGTAAATATCCGCCTGGTAAAAACCCGGCCCCACTTTGGTCTGGACGCTGCGCACGCCCGGTACTCTGGCCGCCACGGTCTTGAGTTCATTTTCCAGACGCCCCAGCATCAGCACGTGCTTGTCTATCGTGAGGTTCACCGCACCGTCCTGGGCCGCTACGGAAACGTTGTGCCCCTCCTTCACCAGGGCAATCTCCACCTGGGCGGCCAGCTTGAAATCTTCGATCGCCTGGCGCGAGCGGGGCGTCTGGCGCACCACCGCAGCGCCGGCGTTTTCCACGACAGCGGCCACGGTCTCCTCCAGGCCCATTTTGTCCGTGGGCAGCACCATGTCATACAATTCGGCATCCCACGGATCGTTTGCATTCCAGACAAACTGCATCCAGGCGGCGCGGTCCTCGTCCTGTTTGCGAATCAGTTTGACGGCCTCCGCGCCGGTCACCTCCATGGCCTGCACCGCAGTTTGCGTGCGCGCCTTCAGGTCGGCAATCAGGCAAACCTTCAACACGTGGCTGATCGAGCGTGGAATCAGCTGGCCGGCGAATCCGTCGATCAGGAGATCGTCCTGCTGCAGCATGTGCGCCAGGGCGAGCCGCAGGTGGGCTACGTTCCGCTCGCGTTCACGGGTGAATTTGTTGAATACCGAGGGCTGCGCAGAGAAGGCGCGTTCGATTTTGGGTATAGGAATACCCGATAGGGATCCGGCCATCGCCACAATATCGGCATCGGCGATCAACCGATAGCCCGTACGCTGCTGAAGGGTTTGGGCCACCGCTTCGGCATTACAGAACGTTCCGCTGAACAGGGTGATAATCGACATGGCAGACTCCCATAGCATTAATTTTCAATCAACCGGCACACGGTCAACAGCGGGCAGGCGGGTTCGACGCTGTCGCTGTGCGCCCCCGGGTGCATCTTCTGGATGGCGCGTTCCATCGTGGGGAAGAGATGATCCCTCCCGATCTTTTCAGACAAATGCGTCCGATGCAACACGCGCATGACGGCCTCGTTTACGCCGCTGAGCGAAATGTCGATGCCTGCGCTGCGCACTCGGTCGATCAACAGCGACAAGGTTTCCTGACCCGAGGCATCGATATCGTTGATGCCGTNNTTGGCGCGCATGATCTCCATCATTTGGTCTTCCAGATAGCTTGAATTGGCGAAAAAGAGCGGTCCGTCAAAGCGCACCAGGGCGATGTGGGCGCATTCCTTGAGGCCATGAGTTGTCACGCAGCGCAGGGCATCGTCCTCGGCACGGGCCAGAGTGGCCACCTTGGGACGCATGCTTTTGTAAAGGAAAACGATCAGCGAAAGCGCCACGCCGATCATGATGCCCTTGTCCAGATGCGGGGCGAACGCCAGGGTGGCGAGAAATGCGATGATCGAAATGGCCCCGTCGTACCATTTGGCGTGCCAGGCGTGCACGAAGCCGCCGACGTTGAT